>NZ_CP051214.1:615374-923061 GCF_012516495.1 Mycoplasma sp. 1654_15 | reverse complement strand
GTAAAGAGAAATTTAAATTTCTAAAAAATTTGATAAAATTTCTTCTTATCTAAATATAAATACCTATATTTTGTGGTATTATTTTAATTCAACATAATAACAAAAATAAGTAAAGGAACTAAAATGAAAAGAACATATCAACCAAATAAGTTAAAACATGTTAAAACTCATGGATTTAGAGCTAGAATGGAAACCGCAGACGGTAGAAAAGTTTTAGCATCTAGAAGAGCTAAAGGTAGAAAAAGATTAACAGTATCCGATAAATAATGTTAAATTTTAAAAAAGTTCGAAAAAACTGACAATTCCAAAACATAATTAATTTAAAACAACAAATAGTTAGTAAAGATCTTATTTTATACTACAAAAATTTTTTTCAGTTTGAACTTGGAATTTCAATTCCGAAAAAATTTGTAAATGCTGTAAAAAGAAATCACTACAAAAGACAAATCAAGGTAATTGTTCAAAATTACTTAAAAGAAAAAAAAGATTTTAAAGTTAATTTTCAAATAATAATAATTACTAGAAAAAACTTTTTAAACTTAGATTTTAAAACAAAAGAACAAAAAATAAAAAATATATTAAACGAATTAGAAAGTATATGAAACAGAAAAAAATAAGAGCTAGTGCTTATGATTATTTTCAAGGAAATAAACAAAGCGAAGATAAAAATAAACAAATTTTTAAAAGAATATTAAAGATTTTAAAAATAATTTTTTATTTCTGTATATTCGGAATAACACTGACAGGGTGTATTCAGTCTTTTGTTGTTAAAACTTCAACATCTTCAGGTTCTGGTACAGAATTTTACAAAAATAAAGAAGATATAATTCCAAACTATACAATTTTTGAAGCTAGTGTAAAAGATACAGAAACAAAAATTCAAAAAGCTACAAAAAGTAATAATTACCTAATTTCTGAAAAAGATTCTTCAATTTTGAAGCAATTAAGAGAACAAACAGAAGCAAATGGTAACACTTCCAACAATTATGGACAATATAGTTCTTTAATAATGTTTCATAATAATGATGGTACTTTTGAATATGCAAAAGGTGATAAAAATCAAGAGTTTTTATTTTTAAATTCAGAAGAAGAAAAATATCAACAAAAATTTAATTGAACTGATATTAAATTACCTTCACCTAAATTTTTTGATTTTATAAAAGATAAATATGCAGAAGAGTTTCAAAAAACTCAATTAGCAGTAAATCCTTTGTTGATTAATCAAGGAGATTTCTTTTATTCAGTAAGCAATACTGCTGAACCAACAAATGAAAAATACTTTACTTTTTCAAGAGACATAATTCAATTTTTATATAACAAAACCATTAATCTAGAAGAGTTTAAAACAAAACTTATTCCTTCTATTAATGCTTTAGAATCCTATAAAAATGAAGTAGATTTTGAAAAAATTAAAAATGAATTAAATAATAGTTCAGACCCAATTAAAAAAGAAGCAATACAAGTTTTAACTGATTATGCAACGCTTGCAAAAACAATTTTAATTCCAACTAAATTCACACAAATCGATCCAGTAAAAAACACTTATTCTTTTGCTTATAAACTAAATGAAAATAATTATTATAATTTCGAAGGAATAGCTTTTAGATCGGATACACCAAATAATCCTATTGTTATTTGATCTGATTCTTGAAAATTAGGACCTTTTTATTCTTTGATTGTTTTCCCATTATCTAAAATAATTTTAGGAGTGTCAGAATCTCAATCTACTTGAGAATTAAATGGTTGAACAACAATTTTTGCTATTATAGTAGTTGTTATTTTAACAAAAACAATTTCTTTCATATTTAGATTTAAAACAATTTTTGGTCAATCAAAACAAATTGAAATGCAAGCTAAAAAAGCAAAAATCGATGCTAAATATGAACCTTACAAGAAAAACAAAATGATGCAACAAAGACATAGACAAGAAGTTGCAGATCTCTATAAAAAGAACAACTTTTCACCTTTTGCACCATTTTCTCAAGTTCTTGTAACGATGCCAATTTTCATCGCTGTTTGACGTGTTATTCAAGGTATTCCAAGCTTAAAAGTAACCTACTGAGCAGGACTTGAATTAGCTTCAATTTCCTATCAAAAACTTTTTGAAGGTTTATGACAATACCTTCCAATTTTAATAGTAGTTGTAGTAGTTCAAGCTGTTCAACAAATCTTGCCGAGAATTTTAAATAAGAAAAATACCAACAGGATTATGAATCAAACAGAATCAGAAACGATGAAAAAACAACAAAAAACACAAAGAATTATTTCGATAGTTTTTGTCTTCTTTGGTGTATTATTCCAAGCATCATTACAAATTTATTGAATCATCGGTGGTATCTGAGAAATTGCTCAAACATTAGGTGTTCATTATCTTCAAAGATCCAATTTCTTTAAAGAAAAAATGAGACCTTGATTAACACAGAAAAAACTGTTATAATATATTAAAATAACATTTTTAAATTAAATAAAAGTAGTAAAATATAACTAGGGAGAAGATGGGTGGCATAGGCATCTTCCTACTTGAAAAATGGTGGGGTTTTCAAGTTTTAATATTAAGTAATAAATAGTCTAATAAAATCCATTACTTGATTAACATCTTGATTTTTTATTTTAATTATATTTCTAATTATTTAATGATTATATTAAATAATTCCTCCTATTTTATTTTTATTTTTATTTTAAATTGTTTTTTTATTATTTTTTTATTCAAGATGAAATCACTTTATAAAAATCTTATAGTATAGTAATCTTATGTTACTATATTGCCTAAACAACTTTATTTATACTTAATTTTATTAGCAGTTACAACTATTTATTTACGGACCTACTAAAAAAAGTTTAGTAGGTTTTTTTATTGTTTTTTGCCTTGTTAATTTATAATTTTAAGAAGTACTAAAGAGGAAAGATATGAGTAAGATAGATTCGTTAAAAACAAATTTTGATTCAAAAACCTTTATTTTTGAAATATTAGCTAGTTTTTTACTTATTTTATTCGTTTTACTTTCCTATTATTCTTTTTTTAAAAATAAGAAAAATAAAAGTTTAATTTTACTTTCCGGTATATTAACCTTTTCATTTTTCTCAACTTTATTTTTAACAATAGGTATTGCAGGTTTTGCAGCAAACTATCCGATAAAAGCTTTTTTATTACCTCAATTAGTTATATCAGATGCATTTATTTTAGGAATACAAAAAGATTTTAAAGGAGCTGTTTTAAGTAACGGAATAGCTTATTTATTAGGCGGACAACTATTAGGAGTTTTATTAGCTATTTTAGTGTTTTATTTTTTATTTAGATGTTTGGAAAAAATAAAAACAAATGAAGAAGAAAATAAATTAGATTTCAAAGAATTTTTGTTTATAAAAGAAGAAAAATTACTTGTTTTTACATTTAAAGAACTCTTTTTTATAACAGCAATGACTTTAGGTTTAATTGTAATTCCAAGAACCAGTGGAGCTGCTAATTTCACTATTTTCAACATTTATATTATAGAAATTTTCTTCATTTTCTTCTTATTAATTCTTTCAGCAAGATTTGGGTTCTTTACCTTTATTTTTTTCAAACACTGAATAGATTTAATTATTTTTATAGTTATTACACTAAAAAAATCTACTTTTAAAGATAACAAATCGCTAATTATAAATGTTTCTTTACAAAACGTAATTAGAACTTTGATTTGTGTTTTAGCTCCGATTATTATTTCACTTATTTTATTAGCAATTTCATCAAGTTCAAAACTCAGTTTTAAATTTACATAAGAATGGAAAAATATGAAAAAAATTAAATTATTAAAATCATTTGCATTGACTCTTATACCAACTTTAGCTTTTTCTTCTTTTGTTTCTTGCTTTCCAACAGAAGGACAAACACCAGCTAACAACTTTTTAGATATCAAAAATACCGAAAATAGTATTTTCATTCCTCAATATCAACTTGGAACCTTTTTAGAAAACAATTTTCAACAATTTGTGAATGTAAATTATGTATCAAATGAAGAACTAGATCAATCACAAGTTTTAATTTCTAACTTTAGACAAAATCTACTTCCCCACAAATATTTAGAAATTTTCATTGATAATAATGAACTAAATAAAGCGGTGGAAAACTTTAATAAAAACCAACCTAAAAACTTTAAACTTAATATTAAAAACTTTTCATACGAAATTTTATATTCACAAGTAAAAGAAAATGATAGAGACACTTCTGTTTTAGATGTTCCATTAAACATCAGATATTTTGATACTTCTGAAAATAATCCTTGAAAACGTGAACAAGATTTTGTTGTAACAAAACAAGTTCCAGGATTCAAGAAAAATGAAGAAAAACAAACACTGATAGATAAAGTTTTACAGTTAGATAGTCAAATAAATCCAGAAAATGCAGCTAAATTTGATGTAAAAAATAAGTCAAAATACTCAACCCTTGAATTAGTAAAAATATTAAATTCTAAACTACAAATCAAATATACAGAATCATTAGTCCCTGAAAAAGAAACAGATCAAAAATTCATTGAAAAAACTAAATACTTAAACAGAAAAATCGATGACATTGCATTTGTTGGTTCTGACAATGAAAAAGATCTAATTTTTAATTTACCAACAATCGAAGACGGTGTAAATTATTATCTTAAAGATGCAAAAATATCTGATACTGATTTTTCAAAAATCGAAATCACACTAAGAGGAGTGGCTGCAAAAAATGATAAAGTTTATTCTTCTTTAGATCTTCATTTTACTATCGGTTCTACAGAGAACAACAAATTCAAAGATTTAACTGAAGAAGAATTTTTTGAACTAACCAAAGAAAAAATTGATATTAAGTTAAAAAACCATATTTCAGCTATAAATTATCCTTGAGATAAAACAAGTATTTATGACTTCGAAATTAAAAATACAAATCCAAGATATGAAGAAGAAATTGTTTCAGTTTTATCTACTTCACAAAAAAACAGATCAGCAAAACTAGCTATACAATTAACTGACAAGAAAAATTTTTCTAACCAACCTATTTACATTGAAAAAGAAGTAGGATTACCAAAACACTTAGAATTATTTGATAGAGAAAACACAGACATAGCGCAAAAGTTAGATAAACCAGAAAGAGCTCATTTAACCATTCCTGAATTACCAAGAGAAAACTTATTGCAAATAACCAATTCAGTAAACCAGTTAGCAAATTCATTTGCTACTCCTGGAGGTTACCAAGAATTTAGAACATTCTATACTAGTCCACAATTTACAGCAGCTTTACACATAGGAGAAGATGTAATAGTTGATGCAGGGATGATTTTAAAAACCTTTGCAAAATCCAAAGTTATAAGTGCATATTACTTAGAAAACAACGCCCCAGGGACTGGAATTGGTGCACAAGTAACTTTAGAAGTTAAAGTAAAAGATTTAGATATTGATCAAAAAATCAAAGATAATCAATTAAGAAATGTAGATTCATTAATCTTCTTTTTCATTCACTTAGATCCTTCATTTTTAAGTCAATTAGGTACTGTAACTACAGAAACAATAGGAACTAGAAAATTCCAAATAGTTAAAGATATTACACCAAAAACTCCTTTATATTTAGAGAAAGATCAACCTTTTGGAAAAATAGGAACTACAGAAGTAAACGGAGGTTGAACTCCACATGTGCATATGGAAGTTTATCCAGTTTATTATGAAGTAAGTGATTCTAAAAAACAAGAAGCAAAAACATTTTTAAATTGAGATTACATTCCAACTAATTTTAGTACTTTAAGAATCGCTGACAAAAGATTTTCTACTTATGACAAAAATCCAACAACTATAAAAGCAACGGGAGTAAAAATTTCGCAAGCCAAAGAAGTTCCTTTAAAATTCAACAAAGACGGAACAGCAATAAGACAACCTAAAACAAAACAAAAAAATAATACTCAAACCCCTGAAGCAAGCAAAAATAGAGACTATCCACGTTTAATTTTTGATGAATTTAACAAAGAACAATCTCTAAATCCAAATTATATTTTCCAATTCAGAACAGATGATCAATCCACAGTAAGATTAGAGTCTTTATATTCTGAAGCAGAAGATAATACAAACAAATAAGGAAATATATGAAAATCAAAAAAATAAGTAAAAAATTACTTTTTAGTTCAATAAGTACAATTGCTTTGTTTTCCACTGTTTTAGTTTCTTGCGGGAACGAAAATGAAGAAAAACCTACACAAATAGATGACAAAGATAAAGCTTCAAATAATCAAAGCGAAACTTCTAATAATCCAAGCAAAAGCACAAATACAGCTGCTGAACAAAATTTAACTAAAGAATTACAAGAAGTTCACAATAAATTCATAGCTGAAAAAGTAAAACCATTTATTGAAAATAATTCTGATACAATAACAAAACTACTAACTAATTTATTATCTAATCAAATTCAAGTGAAATTGAATATTCAATCAAACACTTCAGAAAATGAAGGAAATTTATTTACCAATCCAAATTTCTCACCTTTAATAACTCAATCATTAACTTTAATGAATGATTACGAATCAAGTCTTCAAAATACTAAAACTAAAGCAGAACTTGTTCATATAGATTTAAAAAAATTAATAAAACAAGAATCAATTGAAAAATTTAACAGAGTATTAGCTAAATTAAAATCCAACGAATTTGAAAAAGCAGATTTACCTGAAAATCTTGATAACATCAAAACAGATCAAGATTTCGAAAATATTGTAAACAAAAATATAAATAAATTACTTGCAGAATTATTAGAAGAAAAACAAGCCTCTATTAAGGAACAATTAGATAAATTGTCAAAAGAAGAACTTAGTGTACAATCAAGCAACATTTTAATTACATTTCTTCCTGAATTACTAAAACTCCAAACAAAAATTAATAAATTAGGAGATTTTACTTCTAATTATATTAAAAAATTACACCCAAATCCAACTAAGACTGACATAGATAATTTTTCTAATTCAACACTTAAAAAAATAATTGACGACACAATAACAAAATATAAAACTTTACTAGAAGCCTAGAGTTTAAATAACTTAATAATTACTAAAAATCCTATAAATTGAGTTGGTACCCTTTTCTTCTAAAATTTTTTGAGTGTTTTAATTAATTATAATTTGAAATGAATGTTTCCCTAAATTGAATGGGAGACATTCATTTTATTTTGTCTTTAATTCGTTTGTGATTGTAATAATAAATATAGTTTGCAATTGCTTTGTGAAGTTGTTTAAAAGTTAAAAATTCTTTTTCGCGACCATAAAAACATTCTCTTTTTAATGTTCCAAAAAACGATTCAATAACGCTATTATCTAAACAATTTCCTTTTCGAGACATAGACTGAATTATTCCTTTTTGTTTTAATTTTTCTGAAAATTGTCTATGTTGATACTGTCAACCTTGATCACTGTGAAAAATTAAACCTTCAAGATTTTTGTGTTTGGAAAAAGCTTTTTGAAGCATTTTTCTAATTTGTTGGATGTTAGCACTTGTAGACAAATCTCAAGCAATAACTTCACCATTAAACATATCTAAAATTGGTGATAAATATGCTTTTCCAAATGGTCCGCTAAATTCAGTTACATCTGTAGTTCATTTTTGATTTGGTTGAGTTGCGACAAAATTTCTATTTAAAATGTTGTCTGCAATTTTGCCAACAGTTCCTTTGTAAGATTTGTATTTTCTTCTAGGACAAATTGCTTTGAGATCGAATTTTTCCATTAATTGCGAACTTTTTTAAGTCCAATTTTATAGCCTCTATTATTAAGTTCAGCTTTTATTCTTCTTTTTCCATATCTTGCTTTATTTTCATCAAAAATAAGCTTCATTTGGCTTATAATTTCTTCATTTTTCTTGTCAAAATCTTCTTTTTGAGTTCATAATAAAAAGTAGATATAGGAATAGAAAACTCTTTTAATACTTGAGTTAAGCGAAGGTTTTTGTCAGCTTTTACTCTATTATAAATTTTTTTTTTTTTCTTGCCTTGGTTGATTTGAGTCAAAGATCTCTACCAAGGCTTTTCACTTTTTTAGTACTTCATTTTCCTTTTTTAAAAGTTTAATTTCTTTTTCAAAGTTTTTTTTCTCTTTTTTAAAATGCTTGAGTTCTTCTTTAAGAAGTTTCAGTTCTTCATATACAGATAATGAAGAATTTGATTGATCTTGACTATTTAAATTTTTTGAAACTTTTGAATGTTTATCATTAATAATTTTAGATTTCATTATTGGTCTTCCTTTGTTTAATTCTAAACCACTAATTCCCGATTCTAAATATTTTTTCTTTCAAAAAGATATTTGACTTGGATTAAGATTATTTTCAAGTGAAATTTTAATTATTGGTTCACCAGCTAAAAATCTTTTAACAACACTAAATCTTTCATCTATAGTCCATTCTTTATTTCGTGGATTTTTCTTAAGACCTTCAACTCCTAATTTGTCATAAATTTTTTCTCAAAACTTTACTTGCTTTAAAAAAATTTTCTGACTTGTATTAGCAAAATCGGGCTTTTTAATTTCAATTCCTTTTTTGTATTTTTTTACACATTCTATTTTAAATTCTAATGAATATTTCATAAAAAATCCCCTTTTCTATTTTCCTAAGAAAAGGGGATCTGCTCAAATTTATAGGATTTTTTATTTATTTTTTCTTCATTTTTGAAGAAAAAATCAAAAAATTTTACTAAATCTTGCAAAAAAAAAAAAAAAAGTAAAATTATTGCAATATTCGGCTTATGAATATTAAATATAAAGATAATTATGCTTAATAAAATAGCGAATAAATAAAACACATAATTATTAATAATTACACAAATATATATAAAAGGAAAAGTATGAAAATTAAAAAACTTTTATTTTCTTCAATGTCTATTGTTTCTTTATTTTCAGCAACGTTAGCAATATCATGTGGTCAAACAACTACGCCTTCTAATCCACCAGCTGACAACGGAAATAACACTTCTCAACCAACCCCCCCCAAATGGAGGAAATAACACTTCTCAACCAACCCCCCCATCTTCTACTCCACCATCTGACAACGGACAAAAACAAGTTGATAATGGTGAAACTGATGATGCAACAATAGAAGAAACTGAAGAAGCACAACCATCAGTTCTTGTTGCAGAAACCAGTGAAGAAAAAGCAATAAGTGAAAAATCATTAAATGAAAATGAACAAAATATTGAAAAAGAGATAATTGAAACTTATACAAAAGATTTTGTTCCAAATGTAACAGATATGATTAAAAACTATTCAAGTGTTGTTCAATCATTTGTAAATAAAATAAAGGGTAAATGATCTAAGAAAAATTCTGAAGAAATTTCAGATTCTGATTCAAATTCTAGCGAATTTACTAAAGCTAAAAATAAAGTTGCTAGTTTTTCTACAAAACTCAAAGAAATTGAAGCTAAAGCTAAAACAAAAGGTGTACAATTTGTTCCAATTCTACAAAAAGTTTTAATTTCAAACCTCATAAATTTAGGTAAAGGTTTTAAATCCGAAAGAGATAAATTTGAAAAAGATTTACCAAAAGCAAAAGAAATTAAAACACAACAAGAAGTTAATAGCCATTTAAGCTCCAATCTTAAGTATAATATGTTTGATAGTGGAATAAAATTAACAGATCAAGCAAGAAAAGAAATTACTAAAATTCAAAAATTAGATGATTTAAAGAAATTACCAACAAAAATATTAAAAACATTTGGTAAAAGCCTTACTACTCCTATATTTAAAATTTGATCATTTTTAAACGGAGTTAAAAAATTAGGTATTGATAATAAAACCACTATTGTAAATAACACAAAAGACGCTGCAATATATGTTTCTACTAAAACAAAAGAAATAGCAACTGCTAAACCAAATAAACAAACTGGTAGATAAAAAGAAGAAAAAAAATAGATAAAGAAATGAGGTGGTACCCTTTTCTTCTAAAATTTTTAAGTGTTTTAATTAATTATAATTTGAAATGAATGTTTCTCTAAATTTAATGGGAGACATTCATTTTATTTTGTCTTTAATTCGTTTGTGATTGTAATAATAAATATAATTTGCAATTGCTTTGTGAAGTTGTTTAAAAGTTAAAAATTCTTTTTCAGTGACCATAAAAACATTCTCTTTTAATGTTCCAAAAACGATTCAATAACGCTATTATCTAAACAATTTCCTTTTCGAGACATGGACTGAATTATTCCTTTTTGTTTTAATTTTTCTGAAAATTGTCTATGTTGATACTGTCAACCTTGATCACTGTGAAAAATTAAACCTTCAAGATTTTTGTGTTTTGAAAATGCTTTTTAAAGCATTTTTCTAATTTGTTGGTTGTTAGCGCTTGTAGACAAATCTCAAGCAATAACTTCACCATTAAACATATCTAAAATTGGTGATAAATATGCTTTTCCAAATGATCCGCTAAATTCAGTTACATCTGTAGTTCATTTTTGATTTGGTTGAGTTGCGACAAAATTTCTATTTAAAATATTGTCTGCAATTTTGCCAACAGTTCCTTTGTAAGATTTGTATTTTTATCAGAACAAATTGCTTTGAGATTGAATTTTTCCATTAATCTGCGAACTTTTTAAGTCCAATTTTATAGCCTCTATTATTAAGTTCTGCTTTTATTCTTCTTTTTCCATATCTTGCTTTATTTTCATCAAAAATAAGCTTCATTTGGCTTATAATTTCTTCATTTTTCTTGTCAAAATCTTCTTTTTGAGTTCATAATAAAAAGTAGATATAGGAATAGAAAACTCTTTTAATACTTGAGTTAAGCGAAGGTTTTTGTCAGCTTTTACTCTATTATAAATGTTTTTATTTTTCTTGCCTTGGTTGATTTGAGTCAAAGATCTCTACCAAGGCTTTTCACTTTTTAGTACTTCATTTTCCTTTTTAAAAGTTTATTTTCTTTTCTAAGAAGTTTCAGTTCTTCATATACAGATAATGAAGAATTTGATTGATCTTGACTATCGGAATTGTTTGATATTTTTGTAGATTTATTATTATTAATCTTAGATTTCATTATTTGTCTTCCTTTGTTTAATTGTAAACCACTAATTCCCGATTCTAAATATTTTTCTTTCAAAAGATATTTGACTTGGATTAAGATTATTTTCAAGTGAAATTTTAACAATTGGTTCACCAGCTAAAAATCTTTTAACTATGTTTAATCTTTGATCTATAGTTCACTTTTTATTTCGTGGTTTTTTCTTAAGTCCTTCAACTCCTAATTTGTCATAAATTTTTTCTCAAAAAATTACTTGATTTAAAAAATTTTTCTGACTTGTATTAACAAAATCGGGTTTTTTAATTTCAATTCCTTTTTTGTATTTTTTTACACATTCTAATTTAAATTCTAATGAATATTTCATAAAAAATCCCCTTTTCTATTTTCCTAAGAAAAGGGGATCCGCTCAGAAATTTATCTATTTTTTTACAAAACTTATTTTATTATCATCAAAAATAGTATCAATTATTAAATAGTCTTGATTTTCTGAAGCATTGTTTAAATGGTTTTGAATATCAGTGTGAATACTAAATAAATAATTACTTAAAATATCAACAAAAATACTTTGAAAACAAGCGATCAAACCTCTAGCTCCTAAGGATTTGTCGTAAATTTGATTAATTTTAAAAATCAAAATTCTTCATTGTTCCTCATTTAATTCACTTAATTTAATGTTTTTTTCACGTTTAAGTCAATTGTTTAATTGATTAAATTTAGAAGTAATAATATCTTTTTTGATTTGATTATCACTTATAAAATTAAAAGGAACAATATTTTTGACACCGATTCTGTTTAAGATTTCAGGTCTTTTTAGTTCTTTATTAAAGTGATTTTCAACAGCTTTTGTAAAAGTTCTTCTTGTTTCTTCATCAGATAAATCACTACCTTGTTTTCCTACTTCGCTAACTCCTAAGTTAGAAGTAAAAATAATAAAAGTTTCTGAAAAATCAACTAATTCTCCTTTTGATGAAGTAAGACGTCCATCTTCTAAAATTTGTAAAAATTTATCCAAAATTCTTCCATGTGCTTTTTCAATTTCGTCGAATAAAACTATAGAAAAAGGCTTCTCTTTTATAGCATTTGTAAGTTGACCACCGGCTTCGTGACCTTCATAACCAGGAGGAGCTCCGATTAATTTTTGATCACTATGTTCTAAATTATATTCTGACATATCGAAACGAATTAAATGATTTTCACTACCAAAAATAAATTCAGCTAGTGCTTTAGAAATTTCAGTTTTTCCAGTTCCTGTAGGTCCTGTAAAAAATAAAATTCCTTTTGGCTTTTTCTTTGTTTCTAAAGAATTTAAGTCAGATAAACCAACAAAAGATCTTATTAAAGTTTCTTTAATTTTTTTGATAGCAAATTCTTGTCCTTTTACTCTTTTGCTAATTGTTGTTTCAAAATTTTCTAATTGTGAAGGAGAAATTTTTTCTCATTCAGACTGTTTTTTATTGAAAAATATAGTGGTATATAAAGACTTAAAATTTTCAAATTTAGAAATTTGAGAAACTTTTAAAAGTTGGACAATTTCCCTAAAAGATAAATCATTTGTAAGAGAAATAACTTCATCAAACTGAGAAGTGTTCACTTTTATAGGCTCTGTGAAGTTTTTATTAAATTCATCTTTTAAAATAATTTCAAAAATTTTCTTTCTTTCTTCACTGTCCGGTTTTGCTATAGAAATGAAGTTAATTTCAGGATTTTTATTATAAATGACATTGTTTAAATCATCTTTGTTTTTGCATATAAAAATCAGTTTAAAGTTTGACTTTTTAACACCAGGAACATTATGTTCTAAGTTATCGATAAAAGTTTTGATTAAACCAGCTAAAACATTAATTGTAATAATTTGATCACTGTTTCGAGTTAGTAAATCACCTCAATCAATTATATAAACCCTTTTTTTATCTTTTTCATTTACTAAATCATTTTTGTAAGCATTCACTTCTTCAATTATAGAGTTAATAAATACTGTGATTGGCGGTATTTCATTCCCGGGATTTTCTAATTCTTCAGATAACAGATCGTCATCATTTTCATAACCTTGTTCTTTTAAAGGTTCGTCTTCTTCTTTTTTATTGTTTATTAATTCTTCGAGATTTCTATTTAAATTTGTAACTCCTGTACTAGGTGAAAAGTATTTAATAGTTTTGTAATCTAACTCTCTAAAAACTAAAGATAAAAACTTAGGTAAATCTATAAAAAAACTAGTTGGTACTTCGTTTAAATCTCTTAAAACTTCTTCTTTTTTAAAGAAATTTTTAATATCACTGATAAAAATATAATCAAAAATATTTTCAGAAAGAAGCAAGATATTTTTTTGAGCTGATTTTACAAAAATAGATTCTAATGCTTTATAAAAACTCATTTTTACCTTGTCCTTGACTTAACAACGGAAACTCTTGTTGTTGGTTTATCAGTTTTTAAATCTCTTTTTACCTTCATATCTTGTATGCTATAACCATTTTTCTTAATATCTTCTACAATTTTATTAGCTGATTTTTCACAAGCGTGACCAATGTAATTTCCCATTTTGTATGAAATTTCTAAATTACCGTCAACAACTACATCTACATAATTGTTGTTTTTGTTTACAAACCTAAACACTTTTCTAATAATTCCTTTATCAGAAAGACTAGTTTTTAATACTTTATTTAAAACGAAACCTTCAGATTCTTTTAAAGACTTAGCAACTACTTTCACTAAAGAATTAATTTTTTGAATTTCTTCTTTTCTTGTATTTATTAAATAAACTAAATCTGAAATATCTTCAAAATTATTGTATTGTTTAATGAAATTTTTTAATTCATATCTAATTTCTGAAGATTCTTTTTCAAGATTTTTATCTATTCAATCAAACATCTGTTTTCTAAAAGAATTTAATTTTTCTTGATCTACTTCTCTTTTTAAAAATTCTGTGATTGTACTTTCTATTAATTCATTTGTAAGTGTAGAATTAGTGGTTTCTAAGTATTCAATCGCTTCATAAGCAACAATTCCGTATTGAGTATAAAACTGGAACACATTTACTTTTGCATTTTTAGAAACTCTATCTAAATAAGCATTAATTTCTTTATTTCAATCTAAATTAGAAATTCTTTTAGATAAACTATCGAGTTGTCTTAATCAATCCAGTCTAATATAATTTCTAATTCCTTGTCCTTTTTGAAAAGTGTTTCTTAATTCTTTTAATTCTGTATAGTAATTTTCTAAATTTTCTTGAAAATTTTTATCAAGTACATTCGATTCTCTTAAATCTTCAATTTCTTTTAATAAAGAATCGCATTTTTTAATTTCTGGTTCATTTAAAGTTAAATAAGTAATTTGTGACATTTTGTCCCCTTTATTTGTTCATTTTAAAATTTATTTATTTTTTTGTTTTTTGCTTGTTTTTTCTAACTTAAGTTGTTCTTCAAGTTTTCTTCTTCAAGCTTTTGTTGTTCTTCTAATTTTCTTCTTTTTTCTTCTTCAATTCGAAATGTGGTTATTTTATTAGTAATTCCTTTTAATTTTCTAGATAATAGTAAATATTTTTTATATTCTTCTATAGTGAATTCCTTGTTTTCTTCTGTCTTATGAAATATGCCATTTCTCCAATTTCTTAATTCTTTCAAAATATTTCCTTCTTCGCTAGTAATTGCTCCCTTTTTAAATAAAGCATCCACTTCTATAATTAGATTTTCGATTTTACCATCACTTATACTTTTTTCTATTTCTGTATTGCAGTTATTTGCTAAAACCATACACTCCTTTTTTAAATCTTGTTGATAAAAAGTAGAAATTTGTAATACTTCATCACTAAATTTTTCGATTTCTGGAATATCTACAAAAGCCTTATTTTTAGTACAGAAAGTTTCTACTTCCTTAATAAATTGATTAAATTTATTAATTTCCATTTCGCAATTTCTTTTAACAGCAAACATCTGATCTTCTTGAAATTTAGAAATATCTTTATTTTTAAAAGTGTAAACAATTTCATCAAGTGAATTTTTAAGTTCTTTATATTTGTTTTTTAAATCTTCAACAGATTTTGTTAAGCTTCAATATTCTAAAAACGGTAAGTTATTGAAAGTGATTTTTTCAAAAATAAAGTTTTCAAAACAAAACTCAAAAATCTTATTATTTTTATAAGATAAGGCATTGGTTTTTGCATCTTCTATTAAACGTTGTTTAATATTTATCCCTTTCTTATCTAAAAGTTTTAAAAAATCTTTAGCAATATTTTCGTTTCTACTTCATAAATCAAAAACATTTCAATCTTCAAAAATATCTTCAATTTTAAATAAAGATGAACCAACAACTCAATTAAACCATTTTTCAAAAAGTGTTGGATTTTTAGTAGCTTGAGAATAAAAAAACTCTTTTATAAAATCAGGTATTTGCGCATACTGTTTTAGATCAATTTCTTCAATATTGTGAATTTTATTTTGTAAAAAATCTAGTACAATCTTTTTTAAAATTAATTTATTTCCTTCATCTTGTTCTTCAAAATTAACATTTACAAAATGTGGTGAAATTTCAAAATTTATATTTCTATTTTCTTCTTGATTATTAATGATTGTTAAATATTTTTTGTTAGATTCAAAAATAAAATTTAATTCTTTCTTTTCATTTCAGTAAACATTATTTCAACCTAACTGAGATAAAACGTTCATTTTATCTTTTCACTTTTCAATTTGAGAAGGAATTAATAGTTGTTTTTTAAATTTGTCTAGAATATGTGTCTCTATTTTTATGCAAGCATCGAGTTTTTTTATTATAGATTTAAAAAACTCATCTATCTGTTTTTGAAAATAATTCGAAGAATCAATTTCCGGTTGAGAAATATAATTTACAATAATTTCGCTCGATTCATTTGTAGGTTCTCAAGTATATACATCAGAACTGTTATAAGCAAAGGAAATATTTTGCATTATAAAATTTATATTTTCATTATCTAATTCTGTTTCAGTAGAAGATAAAACAGTTTTATTATCTTTTTTATATTTTTCAATAATTTCTGAAATTGCAATAGCTCTTTTTCTTCTTTTTTCTTTGTGTTCTTCTATATTTACAAAATTTTTAACATATCCTCTGAGTTCTTCAAGCAACTCTTTATTGTATTCAATAGCTTGTACATTTCTTCTTTCTCTATATTCTACTGCGCCATCTAATTCAGGGATTACATGAATGTATGCATAAGTTTTGTCTCTTCGATTTTCTGCTTCAAAAGATTTAAAAACATTTTTATCAAACAACTTTTTTAAGTCTTCATTTAAAGAAAGATCACCTACTAAAATGTCATTTAATTCAGTGTAATCAAATTCAGAATTTTGTAGTATTTTTTCGTTTAAAGCTTTATCTCTTAAGTTAACAATTTGTCTTTGAATTAAGTTTACAAGTAAAATTTGAAAATAAACAAACAACTTTTCTTTTATATTGTATTTTTCTTTAAATTCTTCTTTTAATGTTTTATCCAAATTAATGCTTTTATCCTTGATTTGACCACCATAAATAAGCGATAAAATAAAAAATTCTAACTTTTCTAATTCAACATGTTGTCTGTAAGTAAAATCAATTTGGTATTCTGCTATTGGTATTAAAAAATGTTCAAAACTAATCTTGCTCATATTGTTCCTCGGTGTTAATAATAGTGAAATTATTTCGTTGAAAAACATCGAAAATATTACTTAAAATATCAGAATTTATATTTTGATAATATCTAAACGCACCAACTAAAATTAATTTATTTCTTGCCCTAGAGATAGCAACGTTTATTCTTTCATCACTGTTTAAAAAACTTGTATCTCTTTTTATATCGCTGATAATTTTTCATTCTTTTGTTGAAGAATTTGGAGCATCTTCTAATTTATTTTTGGCTCTTATAAAGTCAACGATAATAATTTCTTTTTCACGACCTTGAAAGTTATCTATAGTGTCAACTTTTATTCCTTTGAATATTTCATCCTCAGCAAAAATTTGTTTAATTAAATAACTTTGATTTCTAGTTAAACAAATAACACCAATCTCTTTTTGAATATTTTTATAAATTTGTTTTTTATTATTACTTTCTATTATTTTTTTAACAATTTTTTTAATAACTTCAGCATTATATTCATTTACTGTACCAGTATTTTTTGCTTGGAAATTTTCTCTAAAAATAAAACTTCTTTGATCAAAACTTTCAGTTGCGGATTTAGAAGATTGAAATTGGTTGAATAAATAAAATGAAGACATTTCTGGAATAGAAGCTTTTGTAGGAATATTTACATTTTTTTCTCTTAATTTTTTAATATAAGAATCATGTAGATAAGAAGTGTCAAAAATTATAGGATTTATAGCATCTAAATTGTTGTGTACTCACTCGAAAGGCATACCTTTAAAGTCTCTAGGTTGTGCAGGTAATTTTAATTTTTCCCTAAAATCGTAGCTGACATTAACAACTTTCATAATTTCTTGAGAAAATCTGTGAGAAGTGTTTAAAAATTCATATGTGCTATCTGAATTTAAATTTTTTAGTTGATTTGCTTGCGTTTTAAAGAAAGAATTTTTATAAAGTTGTTCAATTTTTAAAGCAAATCGTTTATCTTTTATATCTTTTATATAACTAAATTCTGAATCTTCTTCTTCTTCATATTGATTGGTTAGAGAATAGGTTTGAATTGGTTGTTCAGGCAGTTCATCGTAAATTTGGTTAATAATATTTGGTTCGAATTCACTAGAAGGAGGAAGTTGCTTGTAATCTCCTGAAAAAATAACTTTTTCAGCTAATATAATTCTTACAAAAATTTCAGGAGTAGAAGATTTTGAAATCTCATCAATAATAACAACACCAATCGGATATTCAGTAAATAAATCTTTAGGTTCTACGTCAGCAACACCGACACCATTTTTATCAGATAAATTAATTTTTGTACTTGCGGTTGTAGTGATACCAATAACATTTATTAAGTTATTTTCAAAAACAAATTTATTAAAATCACTTTCTAAATAATTGTTTTTTTCATTGGTATTTTCTTTATAAGTTTTGTATAAATCCTTTAAAAATGAAGCATTTTTTGTTGAATCTTTGTTCAAAATTTTGCTTTTTAGTTCTTTAAAATTTTTAGCGCCCCAAACATTAATATTATTATTTTTAGCAAGTTTAAACAAATCATCTATCAAACTTAAAACTTGATTACTTTTAATTCTATTTTTGTGTGTTCCAATGTAATAATTGTTTATGGAATTTATGTTATTTATATCAAAACCTTCTTTTATTAAATGCTCTTTTTCAAATTCAAAAACAACATTTTTTTCTATTCTTTCGATTAATGTATCCAGATAAGTGCTAAATCCAAAGTATTCTTCAACATTCAAGTTTGTTTTTTCGATTCATCCTTCAATTTCCGATATTTTATCTTGTAAAATAGAATTTTCTTCTTGTGGATTTTCTAATCAATGCTCAATTTTAGAAATGAAATTAGGATAAATTTTTGAAGTTTGAAAGTCGTTGCTTCTTTTAGAGTTATAGTCAAATTTAAAGATTATATAGTTAGGATTATTAAGATTATTTTCATTTAAACGATCCATAAAATTTTCTATGGCTTCGTGTGTAGAAGATGTAATTAAAATATTTTCATCTCGTTTTATAAATTCTTCAGCCATTGCACAAATAGTTTGTGTCTTTCCTGTTCCCGGAGGACCTTGTAAATAAAACACATCTCTAGAAGCTATTGCTTTTTTAACGCTGTGCTCTTGTTTTTCGTTTAAGTGATATTTTTGTTTTGTACTTTGCTCTAACTGTGTGTTTCTTAAAAGTTCCGAATTAATAGTTTGTGGATCAAAAATTGAACGAACCATGTACGGATTTTTGTAAAATCCTTTATATATGTTTGCAAATGCACCTAAATATCTTCTGATTTTAGTAATAAAGCCTGTTTGATTGTCGTTAAGAGTAAAGATGATGTTACTTGTTTTATCTTTCAAAAAATCAGAAATTGGATAGTAATTTAAAGTAAAATCATCATTATCTTCACCTTTTTTAACACTTCATTTTATAGTAACATTTTTGTAAACAGTTTTTATACCTTTGAGTTTTTTTAAGCTTTGTAATCTTGTATTTTCTGAATTAAAAATGTTTTCATTAAATTCAATATCATTATTAATCATTGAAATTTCAGATTTTATTTGATTTTGAAAATTTAATAATTTACTTTCTTTTATTTTAAAATCATTTGTATTTGTCTTAATTTGGTCTTCAATCTCTTTTTTCTTTTGATTATTATTTACTATAAATTTGTTTATTTCGTTTAAAAAATCATCTGTATCAAAACGAGAAAGAACACTAATATTTTGTTCTTCAAAAGTATCAATTATTGTGTTATAAATATTTTCTAACTCTACAAGTTTATTTTGTTTTTGTCTGTTTTTTTGTTCAATTTTATTTTGATATTCAATTTCTGCATCTCTTTGTCTTTGTTCATAATCCGAAACTTCTTCTTCTTCAAATCGTGCAATAATTGTTGGAATAATTACCCTTTTTTCTATATTTTCTTTTTCTTCATTGATTTTTAAATACTTATTTAATAATTGATTATTATTATTTATTTTGTTAATTAAAGAATTATATTGAATTTGAGCCTCTTCAAATTCCATATTTATTTTTCTTCTTTTTTCTTCATTTTCTCTATATTTTTCAATTAATTCTGACTTTTGTGCTTTGGAAGAAGCAATAATATTTTCTAAGGCGTCTATTTCTTTTTGTCCATGATTTAAATATTCATTTATAGTTAATTTTTGATTCAAGTTATGAAGTTTAATAGTAAAAGATTTTCCTGTTCTTTCATCATTTAAATATAAATTTCTTTTTGTTGCAATATCTGAAGAATAAGAAAAAATAGTAAATTTCTCTTTATCAATTTCAGAAATATTAAAGTTTTTAGATTTATTATCTTCCATAAAAATAAAGTCTTTATCGTTATCTTTTATTTTGTCTAAAAAATGTTTTTGAGTTAAATCTAAAAGTTCATTTCAGCACAATTTACTACTATCTGTTGGACAAGTAAACGAAAAACGTTCCTTTAAATCATGTTTATAAATATCTAAAATTTTAGGAACTTTTTCACTAAAAAAATTAAGAAGTTCATCGTGGTTGCTTGGAGAAAAGCTAGAAATATTTTCTGGTGTTTTTTGTAAAAACTCAGGCTTGAAATCAGAATTGTGTATAGAATTGTTTAAATGAGTAAAATTCAGTAATGAAATTCTGTTTATAGATATAACAGGGTATTCAATAACAAAATTAAGGTTTGAAAGTGGGAATAACTCTATGTCGAAAAATAAAGCAGCTGTATTTTTACCCCCACTCTTTTTTAATGTTTTTATTTTTTCCAATAATTACAAAACCATCAAATTCAAGTCTTTTCTTTTTTTCTTTTTTATCTTTTAATTCATTAGCGAACCTTCTTGCTTTTAAATTAAGTCTTATTACTTCGTATTCTTCTAAATCAGAAAAATCCTTCAAAAATTGATGTAGTTTATTTTTTATATTTTTAATTTTTGGATAAACATTATCAAATTCACCACTCTTTTTAAGAGCATTTAAGAGTGTTATATCGTTTTCAAAAGCACCTCAACTTCTTTTTGCTACTCCAGATCTAATAGGTCTATCTCAGTGCCTTTCATCATAAAAAAATTTTAATGTAGTTGCCATATTTTCCTTAAACGAAAAAAACACAAAAAGTAAAACTTCTTGTGTTAAATTAAATAAATATTAATTTGCTGTTATATATATATATATATATATATATATTAATTCTCTCTTGTATCATCTTCATAAATTATAGTAGTTTTGATAATATAATTATAAAAATTATTAAATATTTTATTATTAATTTTAATAATTAAAAATATTGTTTAATTGTTATTAATTATAAAAAACAACCTATAAAAAAGAAGACTTTTAAAGTAAAAAGTCTTCTTTTTTATAGGTTAAGCTAATACCTTAATTATAGTTTTTCTCACAGTATCTTTGGTTGTATCAAATCTAGGACCATGAGCTTCATCAGCTAAAAATAAAGCAAACTCATCTTCTTTTAATTTAATAATATTATTTTCAAAATCAAGAATATCACCTTTGAAAAAACCTACATCTGTTTGATCTGAATATTCTTGTTGAGCTGTAGTTAAATGATCTTTTGCTAAGTGAATAAATTTTTCAGTGTTATCACCTGCAAAATGAATATCAATGTATTTTTGATGAAGTTCAAAAACAAAATTTTCTTTGTTTAAAGAAGGCATTACTCTATTAACAAAAAATACTTCTTTTTCCTTTATAGGAGTAATTCCTTCGGGTTGTTTTCTTCAATCGTTTTCTTGTAATCATTTAACAACAATTTCTAATCTTGGATTAATTTTTGTATATTTGTGAAGGTTTTTAATTTTATCTATAATCATATTAAATTACACAAGCCTCACATTCATCGTAGTTTTCTGAGTCTTCTAAAACTTCTTGTCTAATACGCACATAATAAATTGACCCACAACCTTTTTTAAATGCTCTAATATAAGCTTTGCTTAAGTCTCTAGTTGTTGCTGTATCAGTAAAGAATAAAGTTAAAGAAATAGATTGATCAATATGTTTTTGAGCTTCAGCCGCAATATCAATTATTGGATCTGGACCGAGTTCATAAGCTCCTAAAGCATAATATTTCATATTTTCTTGATTCATTTTGTAAGCAGGAACGTATACTCTACCAATTTTCCCTTCTTTTCTTGTTTCAACTGGAGCAACTACAGGTTGTAGACTTGGTGTACAAGAAGAAAGGTAAGAAATAGAACCAGTTGGCGCAACAGCCATTAAATGTGAGTTTGCAATTCCGACTCTTTTAATGTTTTCAACAAGTTCAATTCAGTCTTGTTTTGTAGGAATTGAAACTTTGTATTTCTCAAAAATTTCTTTGATTTTTTCTGTTTTTGGTTGATATTCTTTATCAGATACTTTAGTATATTTATCAAAATATGAACCATCAGCAAATTTAGATTCTTTGAAGTGTTCAAATGGACCAAATTTTTGAGCCAAAATTGATGAAGCTTTAAAAGCATGATAAGCCATTGTATAAAAGAAAATGTTAGTAAAATCAAGTGCTTCTTCAGAGTGATAATAAATATGGTTTGTAGCTAAAAATCCATGTAGGTTCATAGCTCCAAGTCCAACTGCATGATTTTTGTTGTTCCCATTTTCTATTGAAGGAGCAGAAGAAAGATCGGAGTTTCTAGATACATGATCAAGAGAAAGAATTGACTGGAAAACTAATTCTCCAAATTCTTTTCCACTTTCCATTGCTTTATCAATATTTAAAGAACCTAGATTACAACAAATATCTTCACCTTTTTTAGTAAAAGTAAGATCTGAAAGGTATTCAGAAGGAGTAGAAGGTTGAACAATTTCTGAACATAAATTAGACATAACAATTCTATTTTTATGAGCATTTCTTCTATTTACAGTGTCATCAAAAAGAATGTAAGGATAACCACTTTCAAAATGCAATTCTGCTATAGTTATAAAGAGTTTACGTGCATTTATGAAGGTTTTTTTAATGTTTGGATTTTCAACCATTTTGTAATATTCTTCAGTTATTGATATGTCAGAAAAAGCTTTTTTGTATTCTCTTTCTACATCATAGACACTAAATAAAGCCATGTCTTTGTTGTCTTTAGCAAGTTCAAAAGTGATGTCTGGAATTACAACACCAAGTGATAAAGATTTAATTCTAATTTTTTCATCAGCGTTTTCTCTTTTAGTATCTAAAAAACTTAAAATATCAGGGTGGTGAACATTTAAATAAACAGCACCTGCTCCCTGTCTTTGCCCTAATTGGTTAGCATAAGAAAAAGAGTCTTCAAGAATTTTCATAACAGGAATAACACCAGTTGCTTGATTTTGAATTTTTTTAATCGGTGCACCCATTTCTCTTAAGTTAGAAAGTAAAATTGAAACCCCTCCACCTCTTTTGCTTAATTGTAAAGAAGTAGTTACAGCTCTTGAAATAGATTCCATATTATCTTCAATACGAATTAAATAACAAGAAACGTATTCACCTCTATTTTTCTTTCCAGCATTTAAAAAAGTAGGAGTAGCTGGTTGAAAACGACCTAACATTATTTGTCTTAAAATACTTGAAGCTCTATCAACATTTCCTTTAGCTAAAAATAAAGCATTTAAAAGAGCTCTTTCTTCAAAATGTTCTAAATATTCTTGTCCATCATTAGATTTTAAAGCATAACTTGAATAAAACTTTAAAGCTCCCATAAATGAAGGAAAGTGATGTTTGTATTTATAAGCTTCTTCAGTTAGTCTTTCTAACTCTTCAAAAGTATACTCATTAATCACTGTTTCATCATAGTATTCGTTTTCAATTAATCAAGTAATTCTTTCTTTTACAGAGTTAAATTTTCTATATCTTGGTTCAATATGATGCTTAATATAACTATCAGCAGCTTGTTGATCATATTTATAAGAATCTTTATATTTTAAAAACAATTTTGATTTTGCATTTAAAGTAATGTATTCTTCAGAAACGCTCCCTGTTAATGACATACTTTCTGTTTGTTTTTTAGTCATAATATTCACTTCCTTCTTTATTATGTATAATTTCCTTCTTTTTCTTCACTAAAATGGAAAAATTTAGGAATTTTTGTTTCAAAATTTTTTTATTATGTTTTGTACATTTATTACATCTGCTTGTGTACCTATTAATTCAAATTGGTATAGTAAAGGTACTTGTAATTTTTTGGATAATATTGTTCCAGCAATAGCAAATGTGTCTCCAAAATTTGTATTTCCAGAGGCGATCACTCCTCTGCAAAATTTACGATTGGATTCTTTGTTTAAAAACTTAATAACTGGTTTAGGAACAGCTCCAGCTGAATCGTTTCCGCCACCACTATAAGTTGGACAAAAGATAACATAATCTCTATCTACTTCTAGCGATTCTTCTGGATTTACAGGAATTCTAGCATTTTCGAAACCTAATTTTTGTATAAATCTATGAGTGTTGTTTGAAATAGAAGAAAAATAAACTAAAAAAATCTCGCCTTCAGGTTTTTTAATAAATTTTTCATCTATTTGAATTATATCTTTGTGCATATTAAAAATCTCAATCCTCATCTTCAGTTTCTTCGCTTACACCCATAACATAAGAAGAACCATTGCCTGAAAAGAAATCATGATTTTCATCAGCTCTTGCGGAAAGTTGGTTAAAAATTTCAGGTTCTATTCTTGTTTCTTCTTCTGCAAAAGGAGAATCATAACCTAAATTCTGTAAAAACTTACCTGCATTATAAACACTAAATTTTATAGCTTCATCTGCTAATCCAACTTCAGAATAAAGTTCATTTAAATAAACTTTTTCTAATTCAATTAATTCATAAAGTAAATCAAAAACAAATTTCTTCATTTCTTCTTGTTTTTCAGGAGATAGTTTTTCCACTTTCTTTTGATATTTGTAACCAGAATAATAATTGTGAATAACTTTATCTCTCAAAATTAATCTTATAATGTCTGAAGTATTAGGAAGTTTAGACCTAGCAGAAAGATAAAAAGGAAGGTAAAAACCACCATAGAGTAAAAATCCTGGCATCATCGCAGCAGCTACCTTGGATTTTAAAGGATCTTTACCAGTATAGTAAGGAATTAAAGCTTGCGCTCTTGCTTGTAAACTCTTAGTATTAATTACTCATTCATGTGCTTCTTCAATTTCTTCACTTGTACAAAGTGTAGAAAAAATAGTCCCGTATGATCTGGCGTGAACACCAACCATAAAAGCGAAATTAGCATAAATTACTTGTTCATGATCAGTTTGTGAGTAAGGAATTTGAGCAACATCTCCAATAGTAGCTTGAATAGTATCTAAAAGAGTTAAACCTGTAAAAGTTCTTGTTATAACTTTTTTTCAAGTTGGAGAAAGTGTTCTTCAAGTTTCTAAATCATTTGAAACTGGAATTTTTTCAGGAAGTCAAAAATTTTGAACTGCTCTATTTCACACTTCAAGATCCTTATTATCATTGATGACATTTCAGTTTACTGACCTCATTTTGCCCTGGAACTTGTTAAGCGCAAATTCCAAAGGAGAAACTGAATCTTTGTAATATGAATTTTTTTGTTTTTTTTCTGCAGTTTTCATAGTCTTTACCCCTTTTTAGTCAACATAAACTGACCAAAAATGTGTCAGTTTATTAATGAGCTTATTAATGTGTTTAGTCTTTATATATTACCAAAAATCAAAAAAATTATGTAAATAAAAATGAATTAAAAAATTTTTTTTCAAATTTATTTTTTGCATTATTTTCTGTTTATAATAAATCTTAAAACATTAGTCAAGAAAATAAAGGAAATGATGAAACAGTATTTAGATTTTTTAAGACATATTCTAAAAAATGGTATAGAAAAAAAGAATAGAACAATTATTGATTCAATCAGTACATTTGGTTATCAAATGAGGTTTGATTTATCTGAAGGCTTCCCTTTAGTTACTACAAAAAAAACTAATTTTGCTTCAATAGCACATGAGTTACTTTGGTTTATAAAGGGAGATACAAATATAAAGTATCTAGTAGATAATAACGTTAATATTTGAAATGAATGACCTTATGAAAATTACAAAAAAAGTAGTAAATTTCAAGGAGAGACACTAAAAGAATTTATAACAAAAATTAAAGAAAATCCTTCATTTGCAAAGGAATTTGGTGAACTTGGTCCTGTTTATGGGAAACAATGAAGAAACTTTTTAGGCATCGATCAACTAAAAAAAGTTATTGATCAAATTAAAGCAAATCCAAATTCAAGAAGATTAATAGTTTCAGCCTGAAATCCTACTGAAATTGATAATATGTTGCTTCCTCCTTGCCATAGTTTATTTCAATTTTATGTAGCCAATAATAAACTTTCTTGTCAACTATACCAAAGAAGCGCAGATGCTTTCTTAGGTGTTCCTTTTAATATTGCTTCATATTCCTTGTTAGTTTTTATGATTGCACAAGAATGTGGACTAGAAGTGGGAGAATTTGTACATACAGTAGGTGATGCTCATATTTATGTAAATCACATTGATCAAGTAAATCTACAACTTACTAGAACACCACACAAATTACCAAAATTAAAAATAGCAAATAAACCTTTTTTTGACATTAAATTTGAAGATTTAGAACTCATAGATTATGAACATGATCCATTTATTAAAGGAGAGGTAGCAGTATAATGATAATTTCAGTTTGAGCAATGACAGAAGATGGTCTAATAGGTAAAGACAATTCAATGCCTTGACACATAAAAGAAGAATTTGCACATTTTAGACAAACTACATTAGATAAAACCTTGTTGATGGGAAAAAATACATTTTTATCCTTACCAAAAATCTTTGATAGAAGAAAAATGTATGTCATTAGTGATGATCCTACATTTCAAGTAGATCACCCTGAAGTACACATAATTAAAGATTATTCTCACTTAATTAAAGAATATCAAGGTAATCCAGAAAAAGATCTTTATATCACAGGTGGATTGATGATTTATACTGCATTAATCCCTGAATCAGATATCTTAATTGTTTCTTTTGTAAAAGGAAAATATGAAGGAAACAGATATTTAAAAGACATAAAATGAGAGCTTTTTGACCTAGTTTCTGAAGAAGATAAAGGAAGTTTTATTGTTAAGACTTTCAAGAAGAAAAAATAAGTAAAATTCCTTCTTTTTGCTTTATAAACGAAGCTTTAAAACAATTGTTTTAAAGTAGTCTTTTAATATGCCTCGCAGAGAGCTTGCCAAAAAAAAAAAAAAAAAGGAAATAGGAGTAAAATTAAGGCAAATTCAAGGAGGTTACAATGTCAATTTTGAAAAAAACTACACAACTTTTAAGAAAATCTAAAAATAAGAAAATTCTTATTTCTTTTGCTACAGTATTGAGTATTCCTTCAGTTGTTGGAATTGCTTATTATGCAACTTCAAAAGGTACAGATTCTAACTTGGATCTCAAAATTTTAGATCAATTAAATGCTAACAATGTAACCTTACAAACTATAGAAAATGCAGACACTAACAAAGCTTTTGATGCTTTGAATGATAAAAATTTAAAACCTGAAAAATTAGAGCCAAAACCGGAAAAACCAGAACCTCCAGTAATAGTTGATCCTCCAGAAGATCCACCAAAAATTCTAGATCCTGAACCAGAGCCACAAAAACCTGATATTCAACAAGAAATTATAAAAGAACAGCCACAACCAACACCTTCTACTCCTGACCCTGAACCACCTGTAGAAAAGCCAGTGCCATCTATTAAACAAAACTTTAAAAACGATGAAGTAGGTGTTGTAACCTTGAAATGAGAAGGACATAATGTTACAGCTAGAGTTCGAAAAAGACCTAACAGACAATACACTGCATATGATCAACAAAATGGTTTAGCTAATAGAATTCCGTATCATTCACAAGTTGTGGATGAAGTTTTAAGTATTGAAGTTACTCCAGAATTAAGAGAACAAAACTTAAAAAATGCTACAACTGCACTTAACGCTTCTGTAAAGGGAATCTTCAACATTGATAAAAATGATATAAAAAATGATGCTACTATTGCAGGAATATTACATAGTGCAAATAATGCTTATCAATATAAAAATTTATTTTGAAAATTTGAAGCATTATTTGAAAATGGAGACAAAGTCAGAGAGTTTTTAACACAAGAAGGTCAAACACTTTATCCTTGAATTAAGAAGAAATATGAAGATGATCTTTTTAAAGCAGACCAAGCTATTGCACAAGCACAAAGAGAGATGGAAGCCCTACAAAGAAGAAGACCACCAAGAATTGGATTTGATGGTAATGGCAAAGAAACATTCACTCCTGAAAACCAAATACAAATGAATGAATGATTGAAAGAATTTGCAGAACAAACTGATAAACAAAAAGCTGCAGAACAATTAAAAACCGATGCTAAAAATGTAAAATACATCAAACTAATTTATTATTTAGATTATTCAAAATTTAACAAAAATTCAAGAGAAAATGATGAGTATTTAGCAAGAGGTTTAACTATTAATCCTGACAACAGCAATATTTCAATAGATAAAGACGGAACATTAAAATCTAATTCCTGAAGTCCTTTACTCAATCAAGTAACTTCTGTGTATCAAAAAGATAACGAAACACGTCGTGCCTTTGGTTATGATAGCTATTGATGAAGACCTGGAGGAAGTATTCTTGAAGGAAATTATCCAGGATGAACCAAAAAAGATATTACTGATTCTCCTGAATTTCAAAAATATAATGTTTCAAAATCAGATGGAATTAATATCGCTGAACTTACTAAAAACTCAGATAACAAAGCAAAATCAGCAAGGGATCATGGAATTGTGGTTACTATAGATTTTTCAAATCCAAAAGGTTATGAAAAAACTAAAAAATTAATTGAAGAATTAAAAGCCGACAATAAAGAAATTACTTCTTATAGATTTTTCCACATAGGAAAAGATGATGCAAATCAAAAATTCAAAGACATTTTACAAATCTTGCCTGAGAATTTACCACAGCTTGAGTTGTTATTCGATAGCACTAACACTTCACCTTTATTAGCTTTAGAAAACAAGAAAATTGACGAACTTTCTATTTATACAGAAGGAAATTCGCTTTCTGATGATTGAGCAATAAATCCTTGAGCTTTAAAAAATACAGCTTGATATAATTCAAATGATTACAATGTAAGTTTTGATTATCCTAAAGGTGCAAAAGTAGCAACTAGAGTTACTTTTAACTCTTTAGCTTTCGATGATTCAGATTATAAAGGTGGTCATTCTCCAAGTGATTACAAACGAATTAATGATGGACTACGTATAGCTTATTGAACAAGAAATAATGAAAAAGTCTTCCAAGGAGGATTTGGTCCAGGTCTTCGTCCAGATGAAAATGAATCAGAAAATTCTTATCCAACTGGTCTTGATTTAACAAGGGTAACTAAAATGAAATCACTTAGAGGATTGCAATTTTCTGATACACAAAAAGCTTCAAATTCTAAACCAAGAAGGTTAACTAGAATAGGTTTATATAACGATTCACAAACATTTTCAATTGATGTTGATGAACTAAATAACGCACAATTTAATGTTTTAGATACAAATCCTATGTCACAACCAAAACCTAAAATATTTTTTTCAAACGGAAATACTACTAAAAGAATTGAAGTGACAGCATCAGGTAATATAACTTTAAATGCTAGAGGTGCTCAAAATTTAAGAATATTACTTGAAAATGGAAGACAAAAAAATGATGATACTAAATTATTCACAGATCAAAGAATAATAGTAGATAAAAGCCAGACAGCATTGGCAAATTCATTAAGATCCAACGGTTTCCAAGTTGATGAATCCAACATTTCAGGAATTAATTTCCAATAACAAAAAATAAGGAGGACGTTATGAAAAAGCAAAGAAAATGAAGGTTATTTTCACTAAAAAATCTATTAATTTCAACATTATTTACCGCACCAATTTTGTTAATTGCTTGTGGAGAAAAGGAAGCTTCACAAAAACCTAATAAACCAGTTGATAAAAAAACTCAACCTTCTAACCCAGGCGATAAAACACCTAATAATCCAGGTGGTAATTCAGACAAATCTGAACAAAAACCAATCCTTGATGAAACAACTTCAGTTTTATATAATTCAGACAACACACCTAAACAACTAACTAAAGAGACTTTAGAACAACTACCAATCGTTTTAAAAAACATAGATGGATTTTCTGATATTTCTAATTTATCTATAGACTCTGTTGGTGAAGAATTAGATAAAATAATTTTCCAAACAACAAATTTAAAAGATAATGAGCTTATAAATATTAAAGTTGAAAACAAAAAATATGTAGATGGTAACCATGAATCTTCACTAAATCAAGGAAAATTAATTTTTACTCTTGATATTTCTTCTAAAAATGATCCAACTATTAGTATACAAAAAGATGTTGAAATTTCTGGTTTTAGACAATCAAGAAGTAGTGAAATCAATTTAAATTGAGCACAAAGATTTGCACCAAGCACTAGAGAAGAATTTATAAAATATTTTAAAGAAGATAACTACCAAAGATTTGAAACTGATTCTAAAAAATATCTAACAGCATTAGAATCACAACTAGCATATCTTCAAGGAAAAGATTCTTTTGACTTAGCTTCTTGAAGAAGCGACGTGCATAGAACTGAACAAAATATAGAAAAATATAACAAAGTTGCAAAAGAGCTTCATTTAGATACATACAATGACGCTCTTAAAAAAGGTTTTTCTATGCCAGTTTATAAACAAGATGGTGAAGTTGAAGGAATCAAGCTCTACGATCCTTCCGAAGTTCCAAAAGGTCCTGCTTGATGAGATGTTATTAATAGAAACGAAAATCAAACCAATGGATTAGCAAGATATATTCCAAACGAAAAATATAAAGATGCTGCACTACAAACTTACACAGTAAAATTTGCTCATCCAGCTACAATAGATCAAATCAATCCTGATGAACTACAAGCGTTTTTAGCTAGTCAAGGACCAGATGGAAATAGAATGCAAAAAACTGCTCGTGGAACAATGTGAATTCTAGATTATGAAATCCCAAAAGATGGTCATCAACCAACTAAATGATACTTTGGAACCAATAACCACGTAGTTGAAGAATATAAAAAAGATGCTACTCAATTTACCTTAACAGTGCTTAAACCTTCAGTAGGTATTAGAACAAAATTAAGAACAGCTAAAGGTGCTACAGATGAATCTTACATTACAGCAGATTTTAGTCGTGATAAATTAATTTCAGGTGCTAAAAATGATCATCCTGATAAAAAAGCTGATTATATTTCGCCTTCAGATTATGGTATTCCAGGAGTTAGAATTGTTTATAGAGCAACAGATTATTTAAGCACTTCACCAAAAGATTATCTTTCTGAAGTAGATAAAAACAACGAAAAATATAAGGATGCAGAAGAGTTTTTAGATTTTGCTGTTATGGAAGTAGATTTTAGTAAATTCACTGTTCCTTCAGAATATTCTTCTCGCGATGATTACATTAAAGCAATTACAAATGATTATTATAATAAAACAGAAAAACACATTAAGTTTTTAAAAACTTCTTATTTAAAGGATTATTCTAGAGCAGATACACAACTAGCAGATTTAGACACCAGCAAATCTCCTAATACAGATCAATTATTTATTGTTGGTTATCCACAAGCTACTGGTGATTACTTTTTAGATAAATATCAAGATGAATATGACTATAAATTAAATAAACAAGGTTTTTCTCTTTGAATGAACTCAGATGCTTCATTTTACAATGCTTTATATAATGATGAAAATAATCCAAATAGTCCAATAAATCAAAAAGCAAATAAAGGAAATTATTTATCTTTAAACATTGGTTATAGAAGTTTTGGTGATAAGCCAGGACTCACCGATGCTTTTATTGCTACACCAAAAGTAGGAAAAGAGCTTCATAAATCAACAATTATGTCCAATCCTATGCGTACTGAAAAAATTACACAAGAAGTAGAAGAAAACGGTAAAAAAGTAGTAAAAGAACTTGGTGAATTACCAGTGGCTAACACAAAACGTTATATAGCTTTTGGACTTGAATATCTTCCAAGACATTATGCTCCTGTAGGTGGGGCTTCAGGTTCTTCAATTCGTAATCAAAACAATGAGTTAGTTGGAGTTTATTTTGCTTCTAATGAAACAGCAAAAACTGGATTAGCTGTCGCTTTTAGGTCAGAAGGATTTGACTATAAAGGTCTATATGGTAAATACAACTTACCACAATATGATTTGATTTATGGTGGTGGCAAAAACCAAAAAACTTCCTTTAGACAAGCATTACAAACAATTTATGGAGATAATTTCAAAACCTCATTATTTAAAAATGGAGTAAATCAAATACCAGAAGAATTTAAATTTAAAAACACAAATTCTAATTAAATAAACAAATTAATATAAAATAAAATAAACAAAAAAGAAGGACAAAATGATATTTATAAAAAAACAGAAAGCAAATTCTACATTAGAAAATAAACAAATTTATGATGACAATCAAAATGTCCAACATAAAGATAATAAACTTAATATCATTTTAAAGTACTCCACTTTATTATTATTGTTTATTTTAATTTTTACTTCATTAATCCTTACTCCCACAACATTTTTTGGTGTTGATAATAATAGTCTAAGATATGTCTGGAATTACCAAACAGATCTTCATATTTCTTTAAATTTCCTTAATATTTGAAGGTTTTTAATACTAGCATTTTGTATTATATACCCTTTGGTCAAGAACTTTTTTAATATATTTTTTCAAAAAGAGTTAATAAAAAAATACACGATTTTTTTCGGTATTTATACATTAATAAGTTTAGTTAGTTTTTTCTTATTTATATTTTATAATCCAGTTTATAACGATGTTTTTGGAGAACAAAGTCCAACAAACAGACAAGCAATAATAAATTCTTCTTCAGTATTTTATATCTCGCTACTGCTTTTGTTTATTGTTCTTACTAACACTGCATATCACTTATTTTTGTTTTATTTTAAGAAAAAAACAGAAACATTAAGATTTAATAAAAAAAGTGTTTTGATTATAAATATTTGTTCTCAATTTATTTTTGTAATTTTATTTTTAGTCTTCATATTTAATATTACTAAAGTATCACCAGATGAGTACGATGACAATGGTCAATTAACTAAAGTATCTGAATATATTGCTGTTCAAAATCCTTGATATTCCTACATAAAAAATTTATTTGAAACAGATAATGTGGCTAATGTATTTATAATAATTTTTTCCCTTATCTTAATTTCAATAATATTTTTTGGTTCTAATTTAATAAAAATTTTCTTTGTTTTTTCTAAAGAATACAACAAAATTTACTTCAAAAATCAAGCACAATTATTATTTTCCATTCTTGCAAGTTGCTTATTATGATATTTTATATTTTTAATTCGATTAGGTAATTTTTCTTCCTTAAGCATTTCAAGTTTTAGTATTAAATTATTTTTACCTTTTGTTGTTGTTTTACTAGTTATTTTAGGTTCTTACTTGTTTTTAAACTTTTATTCAAGACTCAAGATTCAAGGAAACACTATGAACTTAATGATGTTTATAGTAGCCCAATTAATAGTAAACTTCTTATTTTTGATAGCTTCAATCTATATTAAAAACGCTTTAAGCATTAGAATAATTTTCTTCATTAGTTCAATAATTTGTTTAACAACAACTGCACTGTTTTTATTTAAAAATAAAAATCCGAAATTAATTTCAATGTTTTTTATTTCTACTTATTTAATCTTATCAGCACTAGCTTTAGTGTTTCAAGGTTGAGAAATTTTGCTTATGAGTGCATATAACTTTTCAACCGTTGCTTTTACACCTATTACTCAGTTATCTGTGCTACAAATTATTATATTAATTCAAATTGCTACATTGTTATTATTACTCATTTACTCAGTAGCAGATATAGTCTTAGTAATGTTTAAAATTCGTTCTATGAATCAAAAAGTAGATAAAGGAGCAACAAATGAATAATAAAATGTTAAATATTTTTTCTTCTTTTTCTTCTAAAAAGAAGAAAAATCAAGAAAAACTTGAAACACAAAACTTAGAAGAATATTTAATTTTCGATAATAAAACAAAAGTTGAAATAGTAGATTTATATAAAAATTACAAGAATAAAAGACAAGAGAGCAACTTTGTTTCTTATGATCAGTTATATTCTTATGTTTTATTAAAAGCTAATCAAGGTTTTAACTCAGAGTTGTATAAAAAATACGAACAGAGCTATCAAAATGCTTTAAAAAACAAGCATAATTTAGAATTTGCTGACTTTGTAATCTCATTTAATTTAGACCCAAAATACTCACAGACATTATTAATTCCGATAATAACTTCTAAAACAACATCTAATAATATAGCCGTAAATTTTGCATCATCAAAAGATTTAGCAGAACAAACATTTTTTACTAATTTAAATCAAGAAATTGTAAAACTATTAAATACTCAAAAAATACTAGAAATATTTCCAGGTCTATTAATTTTTAAATCAACTGAGACTAATTCATCTTTAAAAACTCTTTTTAGTAAAGATTTTATTTCAGTTATAAAAAGGTAGTAATTTATGCACTTAAAAAAAGTTATACAAAAAAGAGACAATCTAAAAAAAATACATTTAAAAGCAAATAGTGAAAAAAACATTTTGTTGATTTCTATTATTAAACTCAGTCAAAAATTAAATTTTTACGTTGAAAATGTTTTGTTAAATAAATATGCAATAATAAATTTATCTAATAAATTTAATATTAAAAATGAATTTATAACCAAACGTTTTTTAACTAAAAATAAATTTTTAAATAAGATTGAAGAAAAATTCTTTGCTAATAAAGAGTTATGAATTTACTTAAAAGAAGAACAAAAATATTCCACTGATAGTTATTCAAGATATGAAGATTTAATTTTAGAAACAAACAAAAATGTTAAATTAGACTTTATAACTATTGGAGAAAAAGCAAACTCATTTTGCGTTAAAAATAAACTAAACGTTATTAAACACTTTGAACTAAATCAAAAAAGTTTTTCAACCAATTTAGCTTCAATTATAAAGCTTTTATATGTGCAAGATAACTATAAAAAAGTAAGATTTGTTATAAATTCTAATAAGAACCAAGACAATGCTTTTACTATTTTACCAATTGAAGATTTTGACATTGATAAATTGTTAAATTATGATAAAAGCACAAATTTAAACAAATTAGATGAGTTTGCAATTATTCCAGATATTGACTCTTTTATTCAAACATCCATTGGAATTTATTTACAAAATTGTGTACAAGCTCTTATCAACGAATCTTCATTTTATGCTGCTAAAAACGGATTAGTTAAAGTAAACAAAATCATTAAAGATTTAGATGAAACTATATCAAAAGTATCTAGAAAAATTATCAAAATTAAACGTGAAAACGAAATAGAAGAAATAGTTTTATTAACAAAAAACAACTCAGAACATACTGTGTTCAACAAAGGAGATCAGTATGGCAAATAATAATATTTTTGGTCTAGAAATTCATTTTTTAAACAACCAAACTTTTGAAACCAGAAAAGCAGAAATTTTTATAAATATAGAAGATTCTGACGAGTGATTTAAACCCAATCCAAAAACTATAGGTTCTTATGAAAGAATTCTTATTTGAGTAAGAGATTTAGTAGCAGACAATTCAAAATACATTTTTCTAAAAAATTGCAATATTTTAGTAAAAGACAAAGAAATTTTCATAAATTCACTTAATGAAAAAAGAATTTTTGTTAAAACAACACACAAAAAAAATAATTACAAAAAACATATTCAGAGTCTAAAACAAGAAATTTTGTACTTAAATTCAATGCAAAAAGTAGGAATTGAAATTAATGAATTTATAAGACTAGAGCATTTAGAAGATGAATTTTACATTTGAGCTATGTCCGACTTACTAGGTTTAAAGGAGGAAAAAAATGAGTAAAAAACAAAGAAAAAGTTTATTTTTACTTGGACTTTCAGTTACTTCATTTATTCCTTTCTTAACTATTTTAAGTGCTGATCCTGATCCTCAAACTCCACCTCCTAAAGAACCTGAAAAACCTAAGGAAATCGCAAAAGATTTTGATACTTTTAAAGATACAACAGACAAAGCTATAAAAGACGCGTTAAAAGCAGCTATTAGTAACACAATAGACAAAATAAATTCACAAATTAACAAATTAAATGAAGACTCAACCATCTCTTTTGAAGATAGAATTAAAAAATTAAACTATTTCCAACAAATTACTCATTTTCTAGAATCGAATCAAGATAAAATCCTTCAAAATCCAGAACAATTTGGAATCAATGCAGTTTTTCCAAAAGCAATTTCAAGAAATAGAAAAAATAATACAGGTACAATAACTTTTCAAGGTAAAGAATATAATGATGTTATTTTTGGAACTGATGACAATACCCAATATAATAAACTCATTTCAGATAAAGATAAAATAGAAATTAAGAAGGAAAATGAAGACAATTTTGTAACAAAAGAACAATTAGACAAAATAATTTCTGATTATTCCAAAAAAATGCTAGACTCCTTTTCAGACTTTCTTTTTAAAGAAGATTCTGACATTCCACCACTTACAAAAGATGATTTAAAACAAATAAGCATAGCACAAGAACCAGGATTTACAATCAAACCCCCAACAGGATTTAATACTTGAGATGATTATTTAGAGTCAAAATTAAAAGACAAATATACTCAGTTCGATTTAGAACAAAACAAACCTATAGAAGAAGAAAATCAGCAACCACAAAACCCAACTGCTCCTGATACTCCACCGCCACCTATTGTTGATGATAATACAAAACCAATAGATGATGTTGATGCTCCGCCAGCTTTTAAACCTGTTGATTTTATGCTCAAAGTACCAACTTTAAAACCTGAGGTCAGAGGAAAATATATAGGCAGAACAATGTCAGAAATCATTAGTGCTTTTAATAAAGATACAAACAAAAATGAACAAGAAAAGTCAGATGAATTCTTCTTTTTCAACAATCCAATCAACACTAGATATCAATATACTGTAACTAAAATAGAAGAAAATTTAAATGGAAGTGCTTTATTTACTGTAAAAATTACAGACCTAGTCAAGCCAGAATTTACCAGAAGTTATAAACTATCCAATATTACAAATGACGATAAAACTGAAGGCTTTCAATATATTTATGAAAAATATATAAAAGACGTTCAAGAACTATTTAAAAAATTCTATGTAGCTTTTGGTATAGGTGAAAAAATGGAGTTTGAAAAAATCAACAATTCTTATTTAAGTACTTCGATTTTCACACTATTATCTTCAGCAGTTAAAGTTGTTTATAATGAAAATTTTTTAAATGATCAATCACAAATTGTTTCTGAATACGCTGACAAAGTTGATGAACTAGATAGTCCAAATATTAATACTCCAGTTCGTTTGTTGATAACTCAAATTCTTAGCACTTTAAAAAACTCAGAAGCCACTATTAGAAATCAAGTAAGAGTAGCGTTATTTCAATTAATTACAGCAACTATTGAAGAATCAACTTTTGGTTATGACAATGCTTTAATTTCTATACAAAAAAGACTTCAAAATCCACAAAATAAGTTTGCTCTTGATTCAATAAAAAGTAAATTCGAGTTTTATAACCAAGATGTTTCGATAATTGAAAAACTATATAATAAAACAAAAAAAGATGTGTTTTTAGCTAAAGCATTAGCTAGTCAAAAAACATTTAATTATATAAATTGATTTGAAAAATTCACAAACTTAATAGGCATAATCAGCAAAGAGTTTAGTCTTTGACAAAAATTAACAACTAATGATGCAAATGCTTCAAAATACTTAAAAAATGAAGAAAATCAAGACTCACTTCCGCCTTCCGATAACCAACCAAATAATTCAACTGAGAACACAAATGAACAACCTATTTCACAACAGGCAGATGAAACAACTTCCGAGTCTAATAATACAGAAACAACAAATCCAACCACAAATCAGACAACTGGTCAAAACCAAGAACAATTAAGTCCAGAAGAACAAGCAACTCAAAATTTTGCTTTACAAATTGAAGAATACAAAACCATAATGCGAGATGAAGAAAAAGAAAAAAATCCATTAATGTATACAAGCGGGATCATAATGGCATTTTTAAGTTTAATAAGTCTTGGTTTTGCTTCATTTTTCAGATTTTTCAACAAGTTTTTAAAACACAAAACCATATCTAAATCAATGACTATGCTCATTATATTTGCGACTATAATCTTGATTTTAGCAATAGCACTTATAGCTTTAGGATTCACAGGAGGATTAATATAAAATGACAAACCCTAAAATTACTGCAATATTTGATTACATCATAGAAGTTTCAGGATTTTATCCTTATAAACAAAGACAATTTTTTACAGTTGTAAACAAACCAAATGTCAAGATGATTTTAATTTCTGCTACAGAAAATAAAGCATTTTTATTAGCTGATAGCACTGATTTAAATAAACTTAAAATCAACGACGAACTAAAAGAATTAGATATCAAAAGTGATGTTGGAAGTTCTTTATCTATGTTTGGAAAAATTATAAATATAGAAGGTAATGCAATTTTTCCAAGAGCAGAAACCATTGTTCAAGATAGAACAGTTAGATCCAAAATTTTTGGTGATGCACATAAGTTAATGACCGTTAAAACTTTAAATACTCAACTTTATACCGGAATTATTCCTATTGACCTTCTTATTCCTATCGGAAAAGGACAAAGAGAGTTGATTATTGGAGATCGCCAAACAGGTAAAACTCATATTGCAATTAACACAATAATAAACGCTGCAAAAACAGGAACTAAGTGTATTTATGTTTCAATTGGACAGAAAAAAGAAGAACTTTCTTGAATTTATGAAACACTAAAAGAACATCAAGCCCTTTCAAACACAATCATTATTGACTCTCCTGCAACAAGCGCATATCAACAATATTTAGCTCCTTATGTGGGTATGGCTCACGCTGAAAATCTTTCTTATAATCACGATGTTCTAATTATTTTTGATGATTTAAGTAAACACGCAAATATTTTTAGAGAAATTGCTTTATTAACAGACAAACCTGTAGGAAAAGAAGCAATGCCAGGAGATATGTTTTTTGCCCATTCTTCTTTATTAGAAAGAGCAGGAAGCTTTGTAAACAAGAAAACCATTACAGCTTTACCTATTATTAAAACAGTCGATGGAGACATTACAGGTCTAATTGCTTCAAATGTTATTTCAATAACTGATGGTCAAATCGTAACAAGCTCTGATTTATTCGCTAGCGGGAAATTACCTGCTATTGACATTGACTTTTCAGTATCTAGAACTGGTTCGCAAGTTCAAAGCAGAACTATAACAAAAGTAGCTTCAGAAGTTGGAAAAATCTACAAATCTTACAAAAGACATCTTAAGCTCGCAATGCTTGATTATGAACTAAATAAAGAAACATCTAGCTTGTTATATAAAGGAAAAATGGTTGAAAAAATGTTCAATCAAAAAGGATTTTCTTTATATTCACAAAGCTTTGTGTTGTTAATGTCTAAAATAATTATGTGAGGAATTTTAAGACACGTTAAAGAAGAACAAAAAGCTATGGAATTTATCGACGCCTTTATCCAAATTAACGATGATGCTAAAAAATCTTTTACACAAATTTTAAATAATGAGCCATACGACGATGAACTTGTAAAAGACTTTTTTGGTTTTGCTTTATTAGAGTATTCAAAACTGTTCAACTACAACTGAAAAATTGAAATCAATCACGAATTTGTGCCTTTAAATAAAACACAATTAGAACAAATAGCTAAAAAATTAGGAGATAAATAATGTTAGGAAAGATAACTAAATTTTGAACTGATGTAGTTGAAGTAAAATTTGATAAAGCTGATTTACCTTCATTAAATCAAATCTTAACTTTGCATAATAATACAACATTTTTACTTGTAAAAAGACTTGTAAATGAAACAACGATTAGAGCAATAATTATTTATTTAGCTTCAGAAATAAAGGTAAATGATGTTGTTACTAATACAAAAAGAAGCTTTATGGTACCAGTTGGTAAAAACTCAAAAAACAACATCTACAGCTTTGAAGGCAAACCTTTATTGCCTAACAGAAATGCAAGTTTTCCTTTATATGTAGAAGTAAATTCAACAATAAATAAATCAAGATTTTTTAGTGTACAAACTGAAATAATTCAAACTGGAATTAAAGCCATCGACTTTTTTATTCCTATTGTTAAAGGTTTTAAACTTGGTATTTTTGGTGGTGCCGGAGTTGGAAAAACTGTTCTAATGAAGGAAATAATTTTTAATGTTAACAAAGACAAAAAATCTATTTCTAATATTTTTATTGGATCAGGAGAGCGTTCAAGAGAAGCTATTGAATTATTTAATGAATTAGAATCTTCAAACTTAATGAAAAATTCAGCAATGTATATTTCAAAAATGAACGAATCACCAGGAGCTAGAATGTCGATAGTTCCAATCGGAGTTACAGCGGCTGAGTATCTAAGAGACTATGAAAAAGAAGATGTTTTACTCTTTATCGACAACATTTACCGTTTTGTTCAAGCTGAAAATGAGGTTTCCGCTTCACTAGGTAAAAAACCTTCAGTTGGAGGTTATCAGTCAACACTAGATTCCGATGTTGCTTCAGTTCAAGAAAGACTTTTTAAAAATCAAAACGGTGCAATTACTTCTTTTCAAACAATTTTCTTACCAATGGATGATTTATCAGATCCATCAGCAGTTGCGGTCTTTAATCACCTAGATGGTAAATTAGTTTTATCAAGAGAGCAAAGTTCTAAAAATATCTTTCCTGCTTTCGATCCTCTAGCTTCTTCTTCAAATTCAGTAAATGAAAAAATTATTGGTAAAAAACATTTTAAAGCAATAATTGAAGCTAAAAAAATCCTTGCAAAATACAAGGAATTAGAAGACGTTATTCTAATTTTAGGATTTGATGAGCTTGATAAAGAAAGCAAAATTATTGTTAAAAAAGCTTTACAACTTGAAAACTTTTTCTCACAAAACTTCTTCATGACTGAACACTTTACAAAGGAAAAAGGAGTTTTTGTTCCTTTAGAAGAAACAGTAGATTCGGTAATCAGAATCATTAACGGTGAGTATATAAATCAGAGTCCTGAAATTTTCTCTTATGTTGGTTCTAATTTAAAAATTCCTACCGACGCAGAATTAGGGTTAAATAAAAAAGAGTAGAAGCAGTCCACTGTTTTTAGGCTTATTAAATGAACAAATAAACTAAAGCTAGAGAAAATGAATAGTTTGGTTAAAAAATACAATTTTTTCCTTCAATTTCAAAAAAAACGTTCTTATAAATTCACCATAAGATTAAATAAGATCAATAAAAAAAAGTAAAATTAAAGTATAAAGGGAGTGTTTATGAAATTAATTTTAAAACCAAAAAATAAAAAAATATTTTCTTCATTTTTAGTATTCGCCACAGCTTCTATTTCTGTAGGTGTGGTGTCTTATGCAGTGACACAAGGAACAGAAACAGGTTCATTATTTTATATATATGAACCAACTCCTAGACCTACTAATAATAGTTTAACTCCGATAAAAAACCCTAATTTAGAAGATCCTTATCAATCTTTAGAGGATAAAAATTTAAAAGAACAAATACAAAAACCAGTGGAGACTGTAGTTTTACCAAAACCAAAACCTCCGATTGTTGAAGCTCAAAAAATTGAACAACCTAAACCTATTGACAAGCTACCAGAAGTCATAGTGCCAAAGCCTATCGACAAAATTGTTGAACCAGAAAAACCAATTGAAGAACAAATTGAAGCACCAGTAATTATTGAACAGCAACAGCCAGAAGTAAAACCGGTTCCACAACCAGAAGTAAAACCTACCCCTCCTAAACCTTTTGTTCCTCAAGAAAATGAAGCAGTAAAACAATATACTTGACACGGTATTGACATTACTGCTCTAGTAACAAAAGCTCCAGTCAGAGACTATGATGCATATGATAAAGAAAATCATTTAGCAAATAGAGTACCTTATCGATCAGAAATTATTGATGAAATTAAACAAATTCAAGTAACAGATGATATTAAAAGAAAAAACGTAGAAAATACACGAACTGCTTTAAGAAATTCTTTCCAAGGTGGTGCTTTTAACATTTACGAAAGCGATATCAAACAAGGTGATGTCGCAGTTGCCGCAATAGTAAAACAAAACTGAGAAAATTACTATAAAAATGCATTTTTCAAGTGAAGAGAACTTTTTGATAACGGAGATGCAGTTGTTCCTTTTTTAAAACCAGAAGGACAGAATTTATATCCAAGCATTAAAGCTAAATATGAATCTGATTTAAAAAAAGCACAAGAAGAACTAAAACAGGCAGAAAAAATAAGTAAACAATTATTAGCTCAAAGACCAAAAGCAGAAGGTTTTGATGCAAGAGGTCGCGAGGTATTTTCAGATGTTAACAAAGCAAAACTTCAAGAATGACAAAAACTTTATAATGCAGCAGAAGATAAAAGAATAGAAGCAAAACAACACATAGAAGATGCTAAAAACGTTAAGTATGCTAAATTAATTTATTACATTGATTATTCCAAATTCTCCAAAGTTGATGAAGAAACACAAAAGTATTTAGAAAAAGGTCTAACCATTGAACCCGATAATGCTAATATTCAACTTAGAGCCGATGGAACTTTAGAATCTCATTCTTGATCTCCAATTACAAACAAAACTACAGCTTTATATACAAGAGATAACTTGAAAAAAAGAGCTTTTGGATATAACTCATATTACTGAAGACCTGGTGGTGATATTCTAAGTGGTAAATACCCTGGTTGAACAAAAACAGATATTACTACTCAATACTCTCAATATGGAGCTTCAAAAACTAATGGAATTACAGTAGCAAAACTAAGAAAAGATCTTGGTAATAACGACGAAACTGTTAGAAATGAAGGAATTGTTGTTACTATAGATATGAAAAATAATACTGGATATTCAAAAACTAAAAAGTTCATTGAAGATCTTATTAGAGATAAAAAAGAAATTACTTCATATAGATTTTTAAATATGGGAGCTACAGATGGAAATCAAAAATTTAAAGATATTTTGTTAGCTTTACCTAACAAACTTCCACAACTAGAACTCTTTATTGAAGGAACTAACCACAACACTTCCTTCTTATCTGCTTTAGAAGATAAAGAAATTGATGAACTTTCTATTTATACACAAGGTAATTCTTTGGCTGAAGATTGATCAATTAATCCTTGAGCTTTAAAAAATGTTGCTTGATATAATACTAACGACTACAACGTAAGCTCTGATTATGCTAAAGGTGCAAAAGTTGCTACTATAGTATCTTTTAATTCTTTAGCTTTTGATGATTCAGATTATAAAGGTGATGGGAATTACAAAAGAATTAATGACGGTTTACGTATGGCTTATTGAACAAGAAATAATGAAAAAGTCTTTCAAGGTCATATGGGACCAGGTTTAAATCCAGATACTAAAGAATCAGAAAATTCATATCCAACTGGTCTTGATTTAACTAGAGTTACAAAAACTAAATCCTTAAGAGGTTTAATTTTCTATGATGAGAAAAAACCTTCAAATTCCAAGCCAAGACGTTTAAATAGAATAGGACTTTACAACAATTCAAATACTTTCGAAATCACAGCAGAAGAATTAAATGAAGCACATTTTGATGTGTTAGATACTTCTAATCCTTTTGCTCAACCAAAACCAAAAATCTTTTTTGCAAATGATTCAGCAACTAGAAATATTAAAGTGGTTGCAAATAGCAAAGTGCAAGCTCTAAATTCTACAGGAGCTAATAATTTAAATATTTTATTAAAATATGCAAAACAAAAAATTGGAGATAGTAGGTTGTTTCAACCAGGTCAAAAAATCTTGGTTAACTCATCAGATACTCAACTTCAACAATCATTAAGAAATTTAGGATTTAATGTTCAAGTAGATACAGGAATTACATATGAATAAGGAAAAAAATATGAAAAAATCAAGAAAAAATACATTTTTTTTACTAAAAACATTAGCTTCTTCAACTATATTTATTTTACCTACAATTTTAATATCATGTACACAAACTGAGGATAAACCAAAACCTCCAACTAAAGATCCAAAATCACCTTCAGATCCAACAAAACCTGGAGCAGGCGCAGGAGCTTCTGATAATACAACGCAACCTCCAGCAACATTTTTTGGTCCTCAAAATCAAAAATTACTTATTACTGCAGATAAATTAAAACAAGTTCCTGTTTCCTTGGCAGAACTAAATGGAAATAGTGACTATTCTAGGTTCACAACTAACGATATTGGGGAAGATTTTTCTCAAATTATAGTTAAACCTCAAAATCAACAAGATGATTCTGCAGTAAATATAGAAGTAATAAATAAAAAATACATTGATAATAATCCAAGCGTTTCTGCAGAACAAGGAAAAATAATTTTAACAATTAAAATAAGTGAAAAAGAAAATCCTTCAAATTCTGTAGAAAGAGATGTTGAAATCTCAGGTTTTAGACCTTATAGAGATAGCGTAATTAACTTAGGTTGAGCTGAGAAATTAATGCCTGATCAAAGTACTTATTATTCAAAAGATAACTATGGTAGATTTGAAGCAGACTCAGAAAAATATTTAAACTTACTTAAACCTCAATTAGCTTCTATAGAGAAGAAAAATCCTTTTGATTTAGCTTCTTGAAGAAGTGATATTACAAGAACAGATTCAGATAAAGAAAAGTATAATCAAACTGCTAAACAACTAAAATTAGATACATATGATGATGCTTTAATTAAAGGTTTTACTATGCCTGTTTATGAAGGTGGACAAGTAAAAGGACTTAAACTCTATGATCCAGCAGAAATTCCAAAAGGTCCTGCTTGATGAGATGTTATTAGTAGAAATGAAAATCAAGTAAATGGATTAGCTAGGTATATTCCGAACCAAAAATATAAAGACATCGCTTTACAAACTTATTCAGTAAAATTTGGACGCCCAGCTAAATTTGAAGAACTAAATTCACCAGAAGAACAACGAGCATATTTTCAAAATCTAGAAAACAAAAACAACAAAGATTATAAACCTACTGAATCTACAGCTAGAGGTACAATGTGAATTTTAGATTATGAACAACCTTCAGATCGAAATCAACAACCAACTAAATGATATTTTGGTACTAACAATCACGTTGTAGAAGAATATAAACATAACGCTACTCAAGTTTCTCTTACAGTTTTAAAACCTGAAATTGGGATAAGAACTAAATTAAGAACAACATTTCGTGCTGATAGACCAGATTCTCAGTACTTAACATTTTCATTTACAAAAAATGATTTAAAAAACCCAGATGAAGTACAAAATAATACTCAAAAAGCAGATTATATTTCACCTGATAATTACGGAATTCCAGGTATTAGAATTGTCTATAGAGCAACAGATTTTTTAAAAACAAAACCTACAGATTATTTAGTAGATAAAGATAAAAACAATCCTCTTTATAAAGACACAGAAGAGTATTTAGATTTTGCGGTTTTAGAAATTGATTTTACAAAATTCAAAGTTCCTGAAAAATTCAACAATTTAAATGAATTCATTAAAACACTAACAAATGATTATTATCATAAACAAGAACAACACATCAAGTTCCTAAAAAAATCCTATTTAACTGATTATTCTAAAATAGATGCCAAACTTTCAAGTGCAGATACAAAACAAACTCCTTCAGATCAAATATTTATTGTTGGTTATCCACAATCTACTGGTGACTTTTTCTTAAAACAATATGAAGATCAAGATGATTTTGATAACAAAAAACTTGGATATTCTCTTTGAATGAACTCAGATGCTAGTTTTTATAATTCTTTATCTAATGATGAAGGTAATCCCAACTCAAACAATGAAAGAGCAAACAGAGGAAATTATTTATCTTTAAACATCGGGTATAGAAGTTTTGGTGATAAACCAGGACTCACCGACGCTTTTATTGCTGCACCTAAAATAGGAAAATCTCTTCATACTTCTACAATAATGTCAAATCCTACCGTTTCAAAACAAGTTAAATTTAAAATTGAAGAACAACAAGCAGACGGATCAAAAAAAGAAGTAGAAAAAGAGTCTACAGTTGAAGATGATAATACTAAAAAATATATAGCTACAGGATTAGAATACATTCCTCGTCATTACGCACCAGTTGGAGGAGCTTCTGGTTCATCTGTTAGAAATCAAAACAATGAATTGATTGGAGTTTTCTTCTCAGCTAATGAAACTGCTAAAACAGGATTGGTTGCAGCTTTTAGATCCGAAGGATTTGATTACAAAGGTCTATATGGAAAATACAATTCACCTCAATATGATTTAATCTACGGTGGTGGTGCTGACCAAAAAACATCATATAGAGAAGCTTTAAAAACTCTTTACGGAGATAGTTTTAAAACTGCTTTATTTCCAAATGGAGTAAAAGATGTTCCACAAGATTTTAAATTTACAAATACAGTACCAACAAAAGCTAAATAACCTTCTAAAAGGAAGAAAAAATGATAAGCATTCACAAGAATAAGTCTCAGTCGAACATAAACGATAAAAAACTTTATGATGATATTGAAATTGTTAAAAACAGAGATAGCAAGATAAATTTAATTTTTAAATTTACAAGTTTAATTTTAATATTTATACTTGTTTTTACTTCGTTGTTGTTATCTCCACAAACTTTTTTTGGAGTAAGCAAAGATTATTTATCCAGTGTTTGACTTTATGACACCGAAATAAACGTTTCTCTAAATTTTCTTAATATTTGAAGGTTTTTGATATTAGGATTTTGTATTTTATTTCCTTTGGTTAAGAATTTTTTCAATATATTTTTCCAAAGAGAATTAATTAAAAAATACTCGTTATTTTTTGGTTTATACATATGTATTAGTTTAATAAGTTTCTTTTTGTTAATTTTCTATAATCCTGTTTATTCAGATATACTAAAAAACAACAATCTTGAAATTAATAATTCTTCTTCAATATTTTTTATTTCTTTATTGTTAGTACCTTTATTTATAATAAATTCATCATATCATTTGTTTTTATTTTACTTTAAAAGAAAAACAGAAACCTTAAGATTTAACAAAATAAGTGTTTTAATTATTAATATTGTTTCACAATTTATATTCCTAATTTTGTTTATAATTTTCACTTATTTTATAACTAAAACAAAAACAAGTCAGCAAGGTTTTGAAGTTTATGTTGCTTCAGAAAATGAAGTCTATTCATATGTTAAAAACCTATTTTTAGGTGATAACACAGCAAATATTTTTGTAATTATTTTTTCCATATTACTTATTACAATTTTATTTTTTGGTTCTAATTTAATAAAAATTTTCTTTATATTTTCAGGTGAATACAACTTTACATATTTTAAAAATCAGATTCAATTACTTTTTACTTTACTAGCAAGTGTATTATTGTGATACTTTATTATTCTAATTCAATTCGGAAACTACAGTGCATTAGATATTAATACTATAAATTATGGTACTTTAATTACTTTTATAATTTTCTTAACTATAATTTTGGCTTTGTATTTATTTTTAAATTTATATCCAAAAATTAAATTACAAGGAAAAAATTATAATTTACTACTTTTTGTAATCTTTCAAATACTTATATTTTCCATTTTCTTATTTTCATCCATTACGGTTTTAAATATTTTAAGTACAAGAATAATTTTCTTTATAAGTTTTATATTTTCTTGAATTATTACTACAGTTTTCCTTTTCAAAAACAAAAGAACTTTTTTAACTTCTATGTTGTTTTTATCAACTCATTTACTTTTAGCTCTTTTATTAATAACATTTCAAGGTTGAGAAATTCTATTAACTTCAGCCAATAATTTTTCTACAGTTGTATTAAGTACAAAAAATAGTTTAACAGTTGTAGAAATCATTTCTATAACTGAAATTAGTTTGTTTTTAGCCCTATTAATTTACTCAATTGTAGATATTGTAAGAGCATTATTTAAAATAAGCATTACCAAGAAAAATATAAATAAAGGAGCAGAACATGAATAAAAATATAAAGGAATATTTCTCTTCTTTTCTTAGTTTTACAAAGAAAAAAGAACAACCAAAATTAACAAAAATTGAAGAAAAAGAATTTCTAGTTTTTGATGATAAAACAAAAATAGAAGTATTTGATTTATACAAAGAATACCAACTAAAAAGAGAAGATAATAACTTTATTTCTTTTAATCAATTGTATTCTTCTGTGTTATTAAAAATTAGTGCAGGTTTTTCTTCAGAAGTTTATAAAAACTTTGAAAAAAAATATCAAAATGCTTTAAAAAAGAAGACAAATCTTGATTTCGCTAATTTTGCAATTTCATTTAATTTAGATCTAAAATACTCACAAAATTTATTAGTTCCTATATTAATTCATAAAGGAAATTCTAATAATTTAGTAGAAAATTTTGTAACTTCGACAAATTTAGTAGAACAAAGATTTTATACTTTTTTAAATAATCAAGTTAATCAATATTTATTAGAAAATAAAATTTTAGAACTTTTACCAGGCTTATTAATTTTTAGATCTTCTAGTTCAAATACAAGTACTTTAAGAACTCTTTTTAGTAAAGACTTTATTTCAATATTAAAAAGGTAAAAATATGCACTTAAAAAAAGTTATACAAAAAAGAGATAATCTAAAGAAAATCCATCTAAAAGTAAATAGTGAAAAAAATATTTTACTTATTTCTATTATCAAATTAAGTAATATTTTGAATTTTTATTTGGATAATGTTCTTTTAAATAAGTTTGCAATAATAAATTTAACTAAAAAGTTTAATATTCAAAACGAATTTGTAACAAAATCAGTTTTATTTAAAAACAAATTTTTAAACAAAATTGAACAAAAACTAATTCCCAACAAAGAACTTTGAATTTATTTAAAAGAAGAACAAAAATATACAACAGATAGTTATTCTAGATACGAAGAAATAATATTAAAAAATTCCAAGAAAACTCAAATTGATTTTATAACTATAGGTGACAAAGCAAATCTTTTTTGTAACAAAAATAATTTATTTGTAATCAAGCATTTTGATATTTCCCAACCTAATTTTTCTACCCATTTAGCTTCAATTGTGAAGCTTTTATACATCAAAGAAAACTATAAGCAAGTACGTTTTGTTATTAATTCTAATAAAAACACAAACGATATTTTTACAATTTTACCTATTGAAAATTTTGATATTGATAAACTATTAAATTACGAACAAAAAACTCCTTTACCTCAACTAGAAAAATATTCTATTATTCCAGATATTGACTCTTTTATAGAAGCACAGATTGAAATTTATTTACAAAATTGTGTTCAATCTTTAATTCATGAATCTTCTTTTTATGCGTCTAAAAATAGTTTAGTAAAAGTAAATAAAATAATTAAAGATTTAGATGAATCCATAACAAAGATTTCTAAAAAAATAATTAAACTTAAAAGAGAAAATGAAATTGAAGAAATAGTTTTATTGACAAAAAATAATTTTACTCATAGCGTGTTCGAAAAAGGAGAGCAATAATGAAGAAAAATGAAGACTTTGGTCTTGAAATTCAATTTTTAAATCATCAAAGTTTTGAAACTCGAAAGGCAAAAATTTTTATTAATATAGACGAATCTGATGACTGATTTCAAGTTAGTTTACATACAATCGGTGCATATAAAAGGATATTAATAAAAGTAAATGATTTAGTTGATAATTCTATAAAATACTTCTTTTTGAAGAATAGTAGCATTTTGATAAAGGAAAAAGAAGTAGTTATTAATTCTTTAAATGAAAAAAGAGTGTTTCAAAATTCTTCTAATAAAAAACTCAATTACAAAAACCAAATTAAAGAACTAAAAAAAGAAATTCTTTATCTTGAATCTATGCAAAAAATAGGTGTTGAAATAAATGATTATATTAAATTAGAAAATTTCAAAGATCAATTATACGTTTACTCATTAAGTGATTTATTAAATTTGAAGGAGATGCAGAGTGAATAAAAAAATAAAAAAAACTTTATCAATTTTTAGTTTATCTTTGATAAGCATAACCCCAACTTTAACAATTTTAAGTGCTGATCCAGAACCTAGTACTCCTCCTGCTCCACAACCACAGCCACCTAAGGTTGTTTCACCTGTTTTTGATACTTTCGATAATATAGCTTCTACTGAATTTAAACAAGCACTTAGAGCAGCTATTTCGTCAACTGTAGATAAATTAAACTCTGAAATCAACAAAATCTCACAAGATCAATCAATTTCTTTTGAAGAAAGATTTAGAAAACTTCATTATTTTGCAAGAATTATTCACTTTTTACAAACAAACACTGATCAAATAATTAGTAATCCTGAACAATTTGGAATCAATGCAGTATTTTTAAAAGCTTTATCTAAAAACAGAAAAAATAATCGTGGTACCATAACTTATGATGGAGAAGATTTTTCAAACATCATTTTCGGAACAAACTCAGAGACAAACTACGATAATTTAGTTGATAAAAAAGAAGACATTAAAATAGAAGAAAATCAACAAGATAATACAGTTTCAAAAGAAGAATTTACTCAAAACGTAGATGATTATAAAAATAATTTATTAAATAAATTTGCTTCATTTTTATACGATTCTGATGAAGATATTCCTCCAATGTCAAAAGAAGATTTAAAAACTTTACAATCTACACAAGACAATGGATTTACACTAAAACCACCAAAAGATTTTACTTCTTGAGACGATTATTTAAAATCTATACTTAAAAAAAGATATACAAAATTTGACCTAGAACAAAATAAAAACCAACAAAAAGAAGAAGAACAACAACCACCACAAGAAAATACTCCTCCTTCTTTAGGCCCAATAGCTCCGCCCGTTAATGGCGAAAGTGAACCAGGTTTACCTCCTAAACCAACTCCAGTTAATCCTTTAGAATTATCAACCAAAGTGCCAGATTTATTGCCTGAAATTAAAAGTCAATTTATTGGTCTACCTTTAGAAGATATACAAAAATCCTTCACAAATGAAGCAAATAGAGAAGGTGTTGAGATTGAAAAAGTATCAGATAAATATTTTTTCTTTAATAATCCAATCAATACAAGACATAGATATATAGTAACTAAATTAGAACGTGGACAAGCAACAGGTGAATTTGTTTTTACAGTCCAATTAAAAGATAATTTACATCCAAATATAACTAGAAACTATACAAAATCTACCAACAATAATGAACAAGCTAACAAAACTGAGAGCACACAAAAACTTTTAGAACAGTACGTTTTATCTGCAAATCAATTATTTAAAAAGTTTTATAACTCAGTAGGTATTGGTGAAAATATGGATTATGATAAACTAAAAAATTCACCAGTATTTCAGAATTCTATATATGTACTTTTGGATATTGCAACTAAAATAATTAATGACGAACAAATTAGTAATAAAGAAAACACATCATTAGAGGTAGATAATAAAGAAGTTAAGTTTTTGGAAAAACAAAATCAAATTTTAGAAAATTATAAAAACACAGATTTCGATTCAGATTCTTCTTTACAAACACCTGTTAATCAACTTTTAAATTATTTGATTAGTGCTTTAAAGAATCAACAAGTCCAATTAAAAAATTCTAATCAAACACCTGTTCATTTGTTTCAGTTGCTTACTTTGGCAAATAAATCTTCCCAAACATCTTTAGGTTTCTATAATGAATTACTTTTTACACAATTTGCTACTAAATCTAAAGAACGTTTTGAAGATATAAAGAAAAAATTTTATTATTATCACCAAAATATTTCTATATTAGAAAATTTATTTATTAAAATTCAAAAAGACGTTTTTATAGCTAATAATTTTGCTTCTCAAAAAACTTTTAACTATATCAATTGATTTAATGGTTTTTCAAATTTATTAGAAAAAATTACTAAAGAATATGATATTTTTACAAAACTAACAACAATCGATAGCAACGCTTCTAAGTATGCAACACCATCTTCTACAGAAGCGCAACTACAAGCGGATGAAAAAACAAATCAAACTGATCAAAATCCTTCAGAAAATAAAGAATCTTCTAATATAAATGATGAAGATCAAGACACAAAAAATTTTAAAACCCAAGTTGAAGATTATTACCAAATAATGAAAGAGGCACAAAAAACAAAATCTCCTTCAATGTACATAATAGGAATTTTAATGTCGCTACTTGGCTTTATTTCTCTTGGTTTTGCTTCATTTTTCAAGTTTTTTAACAAATTTACAAAAAACAAAACTATTTCTAAATCAATGGTGATTCTTATAATTTTTTCAGTAGCCATTTTAGCACTAGGAGTTTTACTTATAGCTTTAGGATTCACAGGAGGATTAATATAAAATGACAAACCCTAAAATTACTGCAATATTTGATTACATCATAGAAGTTTCAGGATTTTATCCTTATAAACAAAGACAATTTTTTACAGTTGTAGACAAACCAAATGTCAAGATGATTTTAATTTCTGCTACAGAAAATAAAGCATTTTTATTAGCTGATAGCACAGATTTAAATAAACTTAAAATCAACGACGAACTAAAAGAACTTGATATCAAAAGTGATGTTGGAAGTTCTTTATCTATGTTTGGAAAAATTATAAATATAGAAGGAAATGCAATTTTTCCAAGAGCAGAAACAATTGTTCAAGACAGAACAGTAAGATCCAAAATTTTTGGTGATGCACATAAATTAATGACTGTTAAAACTTTAAATACTCAACTTTATACCGGAATTATTCCTATTGATCTTCTTATTCCTATCGGAAAAGGGCAAAGAGAGTTAATTATTGGAGATCGCCAAACAGGTAAAACTCATATTGCAATTAACACAATAATAAACGCTGCAAAAACAGGAACTAAGTGTATTTATGTTTCAATTGGACAGAAAAAAGAAGAACTTTCTTGAATTTATGAAACACTAAAAGAACATCAAGCCTTTTCAAACACAATCATTATTGACTCTCCTGCAACAAGCGCATATCAACAATATTTAGCTCCTTATGTGGGTATGGCGCATGCTGAAAATCTCTCTTTTAATCACGATGTTCTAATTATTTTTGATGATCTAACTAAACACGCAAATATTTTTAGAGAAATTGCTTTATTAACAGACAAACCAGTAGGAAAAGAAGCAATGCCAGGGGATATGTTTTTCGCCCATTCTTCTTTATTAGAAAGAGCAGGAAGCTTTGTTAACAAGAAAACCATTACAGCTTTACCTATTATTAAAACAGTTGATGGAGATATTACAGGTTTAATAGCTTCAAATGTTATTTCAATAACTGATGGTCAAATTGTAACAAGTTCAGATTTATTTGCTAGTGGGAAATTACCTGCTATTGACATTGACTTTTCAGTATCAAGAACTGGTTCACAAGTTCAAAGCAGAACTATAACAAAAGTAGCTTCAGAAGTTGGAAAAATCTACAAATCATACAAAAGACATCTTAAGCTTGCAATGCTTGATTATGAACTAAATAAAGAAACATCTAGCTTGTTATATAAAGGAAAAATGGTTGAAAAAATGTTCAATCAAAAAGGTTTTTCTTTATATTCACAAAGCTTTGTGTTGCTGATGTCTAAAATAATTATGTGAGGAATTTTAAGACACGTTAAAGAAGAACAAAAAGCTATGGAGTTTATCGACGCCTTTATCCAAATTAACGATGATGCTAAAAAATCTTTTACACAAATTTTAAATAACGAACCATACGATGATGAACTTGTAAAAGACTTTTTTGGTTTTGCTTTATTAGAGTATTCAAAATTGTTCAACTACAACTGAAAAATTGAAATCAATCATGAATTTGTGCCTTTAAATAAAACACAATTAGAACAAATAGCTAAAAAATTAGGAGATAAATAATGCTTGGAAAGATAACTAAATTTTGAACTGATGTAGTTGAAGTAAAATTTGATAAAGCTGATTTACCTTCATTAAATCAAATCTTAACTTTGCATAATAATACAACATTTTTACTTGTAAAAAGACTTGTAAATGAAACAACAATTAGAGCAATAATTATTTATTTAGCTTCAGAAATAAAGGTAAATGATGTTGTTACTAACACAAAAAGAAGCTTTATGGTACCAGTTGGTAAAAACTCAAAAAACAACATCTATAGCTTTGAAGGTAAGCCTTTATTACCTAACAGAAATGCAAGTTTTCCTTTATATGTTGAAGTAAATTCAACAATAAATAAATCAAGATTTTTTAGTGTGCAAACTGAAATAATTCAAACTGGAATTAAAGCAATTGACTTTTTTATTCCTATTGTTAAAGGATTTAAACTTGGTATTTTTGGTGGTGCCGGTGTTGGAAAAACCGTTTTAATGAAGGAAATAATTTTTAATGTTAACAAAGACAAAAAATCAATTTCTAATATTTTTATTGGATCAGGAGAGCGTTCAAGAGAAGCTATTGAATTATTTAATGAATTAGAGTCTTCAAACTTAATGAAAAATTCAGCAATGTATATTTCAAAAATGAACGAATCACCAGGGGCTAGAATGTCGATTGTTCCAATCGGAGTTACAGCGGCTGAGTATCTAAGAGACTATGAAAAAGAAGACGTTTTACTCTTTATTGACAACATTTACCGTTTTGTTCAAGCCGAAAATGAGGTTTCCGCTTCACTAGGTAAAAACCTTCAGTTGGAGGTTATCAGTCAACACTAGATTCCGATGTTGCTTCAGTTCAAGAAAGACTTTTTAAAAATCAAAACGGTGCAATTACTTCTTTTCAAACAATTTTCTTACCAATGGATGATTTATCAGATCCATCAGCAGTTGCGGTTTTTAATCACCTAGATGGTAAATTAGTTTTATCAAGAGAACAAAGTTCTAAAAATATTTTTCCTACCTTTGATCCTCTAGCTTCTTCTTCAAATTCAGTAAATGAAAAAATTATTGGTAAAAACATTTTAAAGCAATAATTGAAGCTAAAAATCCTTGCAAAATACAAGGAATTAGAAGACGTTATTCTAATTTTAGGATTTGATGAGCTTGATAAAGAAAGCAAAATTATTGTTAAAAAGCTTTACAACTTGAAAACTTTTTCTCACAAAACTTCTTCATGACTGAACACTTTACAAAGGAAAAAGGAGTTTTTGTTCCTTTAGAAGAAACAGTAGATTCGGTAATCAGAATCATTAACGGTGAGTATATAAATCAGAGTCCTGAAATTTTCTCTTATGTTGGTTCTAATTTAAAAATTACTACTGACGCAGAATTAGGGTTAAACAAAAAAGAGTAGAAGCTATCTACTCTTTTTGATTATCTGAACACTCAATAACACTTCAAAATTGTCCGAAAAACTCAGTATGAATAAGTCCTTGAAGTTTCTTAAGTTTGCCAACATCTAACTCATCGCCTATAAATTGAATATTAAAAAAGTTAGTATAACAAAAATTCATTCATGAAAGATTCGCGACATTATAAGATTGATATAATGTATTTGCAATAACATCTGCTAATTGGAGCTTTTCTTCAGTTTTTGAATCTAAACTTTTAATAAAAATATCAGGTGTATAACTAAGAGTGCGTGGTTTTTTCACTTCACCAGTTAAATAATTTGTTTTTTGAAGTTCTAATCCTCCCAAAATTTTTGATTTTAATGTTTCTTTTCAATTATCTTCTTTTTCCACTTCTTTATTTTGACCTAAATATAGATGTATTTGTATAGGTTCCTGAATTATTTTTTTTGATATTAATTTTGCAATAACAGCATTTATCAAATAACTTATCATAAAAAATTTAAAATAATTTTTACCGTTTGAGCTAACAAATTGCTTATATAAAATTTTAAGAAAAGCAATAACACCTATTGCATTTTTAAAAGTAATTAACTCTTTTTTTATTTTTAAATGCAATGCTCTACCTTTTATTTCTTTTCCTTTTTGCTTTGTTTTTATTCAAGTTTTGTTTGAAGTAGCTTTATTTAAAATGTCTTTGCAATTTTCTTCACTCAAACAATAAAAACCTCCATAAATAAATACATTTTCTTGAGATTCCTTATCATACAGCTCAATTGTAGAAGATTCATCCAAATAAATAAATATTTTTTCTGTTTCTTTTTTCATGTCTAAATTAGAACAAAAAAAACAAGCAAAAGTAATAAAAAACTCCTTCAAAACAAAGGAGCCCAGATAAGTTGGCGCACTTAATATTACGCTTAAAACCCACATAGGAATCAGTAAATATCTGTTATGCAATAATTTTAACAAAATATTGATTTTTAACAACTATTTTATAGCTTTTGATTTTAAAAAGTCTTCAAATGTATACAAATTAAATAACTTATATTTTTCAAAAAAAACCTTTTAATTTTTCTTTCTGTGTTTTTAAGCCCTTTCCATCTGCTATTCAAATAAATTCAAAATTATTTTTATGACTTTCTGTAGCTAAAATTTTAAATCTTTCAATTTCAGAGTTAAACTTTGAACCTGTAGAATTAAAAAAGTTTGTTTCTACTAAAAATTCTTTCTTTTTTATAGTAAATTTAAAATCAAATACTTTATTGAGCAGATCCCCTTTTCTATTTTTCTAAGAAAAGGGGATCTGCTCAGAACTTTTTACTATATTTTTACATATTTTTAAAAAAATATTTTTTGATTTGAATTGACAAAATTCTCTTTTTTTTAAATAAAATTTTTTAATTTTTTATTATAATTCATAAAAATTATGAAAACATTTAAGAGCACATTGGATATTCTAAATCAAGACAGGAAAAATAATTTTTTGGTTTTTATAATCAAAACAATTTATATGGTATGTTTAAATTTGCATATTTTTTCTTACTCTTATATTATAGATTTTATTAATTACCAAAACAAATCTGATAATTCAAATTTTATTTTATGAATTTTAATCACTTGTTTTTCCTTTGTTTTCTTTGTTGTTTTTAAATTACTTTATACTTTTCAAAGCAATAAAACAACTTTTATTATTTATCAAAAAAATACTGATAGAGTTTCTAAAATTATTATACAAAAACCATATCAAGAATTAGTCAAAAATAAAGAAACATATATGTCTTATTACAATTTAAATTTAATGTTTGCTAATTCATTAACAAGCACCATTTATTTATATTTATTCCCTGGAATAATTTCAATAATTTTCCCCACTATATTTATGTTTTCGTTAAATGTACAATCTTGAATTTTAATATTACATTGTGTAGTTGGTTCTATTATTAGTGGATTTTTATTATTCAAGTATTCCCCGCTACTTCATAAAATACAAGGCAAAATCCAACTACTTTTACAAGAATATACCAGCAAAGAAATTAAGTTATTTGGTTTAATTAATTTATTTTATTTTTTCAACAAAAGAAATATTTTTACAAAATATTTAAAATCTCAATTGTTACAAAAATATACACAAGAATATGATTTATTTAAATCATTTCAATTTAAATCATTTTTACTAAACGTTGTTTTTTCTTTTTTTGTTTACAGTAATTTCATAACTTTAGGTGTACTTACATATAATAAAACTTTTGATATTTCACAATTTATTTCGCTATTTATGTTAAACATGTCCTTATTATCTGGTGTGGCAAGTTTATATTCTTTTTTATTAACTGAAAAAGCTTTAAATCCATATATAAATGTTATTTTTGAAAAAACAAATGATGATAATTCTAAAAAAATTACTTTAAAAGAAAATATTTTTAAAATTGATTTTAAGAATCTTAGCTTTAGTTATAACCAAGAAACTCCTATTTTTTCAAATTTAAATCTTACTTTTGAAAAAAACCAAAAATATGCAATAATTTCTCCTTCAGGAAAAGGAAAGTCTTTATTTTTGAAGCTAATTTCAGGTTTATTATCTAATTACGAAGGAGAAATTTTAATAAATAATTCTATTGAATATAAAAACGTAAATCCTAAAGAAATAAGTAAAAATATAGCTTTAGTTACAAACGAAAATGTGATTTTTGAAGATTCTTTGCTTAATAACATAACTTTATGAGACACCAAGCCAGATTTAGATAGAGTAAATTTTTTATTAAACAAGTATAAAATAAATCAATTTTCAAAAATAGATGCAAATATTAGTCCAGCCAATTTATCGGAAGGTGAAAAACAAAAAGTTAATTTAGCTAGATTAGAGTACAAAAATTTAAATATTTGATGCTTAGATGAAGCGCTTGATAACATTTTTAAAGAAGATGCAATAGAAATTTATAAAGACATACTCTCTAGACCTGATAAAACAATTTTTGTTGCAAGTCACCATATTTCTGAAGAAATAAAACCATTGTTTGATCAGATAATAGAAATATAAGGAAAATATGAAATATTCAATAAAACATAATTTTTTTATTTTTTGAAATTGACTATATTTAATTATTTCAGTTATTTTTAATTTTTTTGTAATTGTTTCACCCTATTTCATTTTTTATTCAATTCAAAATGAAAATTTAATATTATTTTGAATAATCATAATTCTTTTCTTTTTGACGAAAATAGTAACAACATTTTTGAGCTTTATGAATAGTGCTTATTTTAAAGGTTTTTTAATATTTCATAAAATGAAACTTATCAAAACCATAACAAATTTTTTGATAAAAGCACAGTATAAACAATATAATAAAAATTCTAGTGGTTATTATTATTCAGAAATAGAAAACACAATTGAGCAAAGTGTTTCTCAATTTTTTTCAAATTTATTATCTTTTTTCAAAACATTATCAACAATTTTAGTGACTTTAGGAGTCTTCTTTTGAATTAATTATATATTAGCTTTGGTTGTTTTAGCGGTTATTATTTTCTTCCTTTTCATTGCTTTATTGTTATCAAAAAAATTGACAAAACTTCAAACAACACAATTGCAAGCAATTTCTAATTTCAATAATTCTTTAAGTACATATCTTCTGACTTTACCTACTTTAAAAACACTGAATTCAGATGATAAATTTGAATTTATAATCAAAGAAAAAAACAAACAAAATTGACTCACCAGAAAAAGATTTAGTTTATTTTCAGATTTAATTTCAGTTTTTAATGAATATTCTAGTCAATTTTTTTCCACAATTATTTCAATTGGAATAGCAGTTTGGTCATTTTATTTTATCAGTAATAAAGATAACGAGATGATAATTACAAATATTTCATTAATTATATTAGTTCAGTTATCTTTTAGTCAATTTTTTTCAGCCTCCAAAGAATTATTAGACAATTATCCATCTATGATTTCAGGTTGAAAAAATATAAAGTTATTTAAAAATAATAATAAATTTCAAGTTGATAACATACAAGAAAGTCTAGAAACATTAGAAGAAAAAATTTTCTCAATTTCTATTGAAAAATTAAACTTTAAACTTCCTGATAGAACTTTATTTAATAATTTATCTTTTAACATTGTAGCAGGAAATAAATACATAATTCAAGGTTCAAATGGTTCAGGAAAATCAACATTAGCAAGAATTTTGTTAGGAATTGAGAAGAAATTTGAAGGAAATATTGTTATAAATAATAAATTTGATATAAAGCATCTTGTTGCCACATCTTTAAATCAACATATTAATTATGTATATAATAATGCAAATCTTTTTGATGCTACTGTGTTAGAAAACATTACACTATTAGATAGTGAAAAAGAAACCAATATAGATAAAATATTAAAAGATGTTAATTTTGAAGAATTAGATGTAGATAAAGAAATTAACACAAGTACTGAAAATTTTTCAACCGGACAAATTCAAAAAATTCATCTTGCCAGATCATTATATGAATCAAAAGAAATTTTAATTATTGATGAAGGATTATCTAATTTAGATAACGAAAATTTCGATAAAATTTTATTGAATTTACTACAAAATAAGAACCTAACACTAATACTGATCACACACCATTTGGAGAAAAAATATATTAATTTATTCAATGAAATTATAAATCTTGATACATAATAACAAAAATAACAGAATGGAGGTGTCAAATGCAAGAAACAATTATCGTTGCTATTATTATAGTTATTCGTTCAAACTAAAATAATTTAGACACTAAAAAAGTGAAATTCAATAAATTTCACTTTTTTAGTTTCTTCATAAATATAAACTAAGAAAAATTAAGATTAATATATTACAAATTTATTCATAGTAAAGTTCATTTTTTAAATCTAAATTAGAAATAAAGTCATTCATGTATTCAGCATAAATTTGATTATTCTGATCTATTGGTAATTTGATTTTAACAGAAGGAATTTGATTTTTTTGTGTTCTTCCATGCCCTATAGATTTGAATAATCTTTCACTAATAACGATGGCTAAATAGAATTTAGATAAAGGAAATTGATTAAAAATATTTTTATATTTTTCTTTTAAATCACAAATATTTACAAAAGAGGTAGCACCAAATTTAAAATCACAATAATAAGTTTTACCTCCGCCACCATCACCTCCATTAATAATACAGAATTTATCTTGAAAAACTTCTTCTACTAAATGATTTTCTAGTAAACCACCAACTCCATTGTTATCTTTTTTAGCAATTATAATTGGTATCCCTTTTTCAAATTTATTTTCTAATTTTCTATCTATAGATTGCTTTTGTTTTCCTTTAGAAATAAAATCTAAAATTTCATCAACAGCAAAAAATTTAAATTTTATATTTTCGTACTTAGATAAATGTTTTTTCTTTAAAATGACTTGATTTTCTATTCCAGAGAGTACTTTACTTGCAAAGTTTTCTTTCATATATTTTTTAAAAACAGATTCATCAATATCAAAAGTTCTATTAGTATTAAATCTTTCAAAAGAAAGTTCTTCATCAAATCTTAAATTATGTTTTAAAGCCTGTAAAGGAGAAAATTGTCCTTTTAAAATTTTTTGTAATTCCTTCATTTTTGAAGCAAATTTATCAGTTTTATATCTTCTTTCGTTAGCATAAATAAAACCATCATCACTAAAATCTATTAAGAAAATATTTTGTGTATCTTCTTCAATTTCCTTCTTTTTTGAAGCTAATTCTTGAATTTTCTTGATCGTTTCTTGGCTATATTTTTCTAGAACAATAATTGAAGTATTTACTCCTGCATTAGGTTGAAATACATCTCTTGGTAAAGAAATTATATGACTTACCTTAGCCATCCTAAAAATCTTTTTTAAATATTCTACATTTTCTTTAACTCTTCCATTTAAAGAAGATTTAGGTACAATAGCAGCAATTTTCCCTTTTTCTTTTAAATTTTCAAGAGTTGCATAAACAAATTTAAGTTCTGATTCTTTTTGACTAAAAGGGGGATTCATTAAAACTTTAGAATATTTATCTTTTAAAAGAGGTAATTCTTTAAAACAATCTTTTTGAATTATATTACTACTTCCATCTCCATGTAAAAGCATGTTAATCTCAGCTAAAGTAGCATTAAATTCGTTTAATTCTATACCTATTAATTTATTACTTTTAATATCTTTACATGCTTGATTACAATATTGTTCTTCTTTTTCTTTGCTTAATTTTTTATTTTTAAAAAAAGAATAAACATCTTGAAACATATTCGCCATTGCATTAGTTAAAAATGTACCAGATCCACATGTAGGATCTAAAACAACATCATTTAAAGCATCTACTTGTATTAAATCATACATCAACTGCGCGATATGATCAGGAGTAAATACTTCACCTTTTTCTTTTGCATCTGCCGAGTTTCATTTTCTAAACACTTTTAAAAAAGCATTCATTATGTCATGACCTTTATAATTTTTATGACTAATATTTATAAGGTTATAAACATTTGAAATAAGTTCAACAATATTATTTAACTCAAAAATATCAACAGTTTTAAATGTGCTATTGTATAAATAATTTTGTAAGTTTTGAAGCTTAGATTTTAAATTAGTATTATTATCTGAATCAGGAATTTGATCAATAGAAGCTTTTTTAATGCTATCTAATAAAGCAGAAGTAGAATTTCTGTTAAACTCAATGCTGTTTTTTGTATTGCTATATTTGTAAGCTAACATAACTATACCGATAAATGGAACAGTCATTTGTTTATCAATTTTAGCTTCTCTAAAAGCGTTTGCTAGTTGTTTTGCAAATTGATTTATTAGTTCTTCGTTATTTTCTTTAGAATTTTTAAAGTATTTTTCTTTGTAATATGTATGGTTTTGAAGCTCTTTTTCTTCTTGCAAAAGTTTAAATTTACCTTTTTTACCATTTCTAATATAAACATTTAAATCTTTTCCATTATATTGAAATCCTATAATATCTTGGTGTTTTTCTAATTCCATATAATCAAGTAATTGATTTTGAAATTTAGCATTCTCTTTTTTAGCATCTAAAATAAAAATAACACCATCATAAAAATAGTATCCATCAGGTTTTGTAGCTTGATAACCATCTTTGTCTTTTTTATATAAAGGTACAGATCCATCTGTTTGATTTTTAAGTCCTAAAGTCGTGCTGAATTTTTCTACAACTTTGAATTCTGATTTTAATATTTTCATCTTTATCCTTTGCATATTTTTTTATATTTTTATAATTTTACTAAAATAACAATTGTTAATTAATGATTTAATTACTTTTTTAGTAATAATATTTAATAAAAATTTTCAAATAGAAATTTATTGATGAAAAATTAAATTGTTATAACATTAATTGCAGAAGTAAAAAATAAAGGAGTAATATGAAAAGAAAAATTACAATTACACAGCACGATGATGGTTCAATTACAATTAAAATAAAATAATTAAATATAAATACTTATAAACTTCTATATTAAAAAATAACTTAATTGTTATTTTTTAATATAAATTTATTTATAAAACCAAAACTTTTAGGAAATTATGAAACTTTTTAGTATTGTACGCTATTTTATTAATTTAAATAAACCATCTAATATTTTTATTTTTTTTCTTAAGTTTTTATTGTATTCTTTTTTAAATCTTCATTTATTTACATATTCTTATTTAATAAAATTTATAAAAAACAAAGTAGAAATTCAAAATCCAGAATTTATAACTTGAATTTGTATTTCAGCTGTCTCTTTTGTTTTGTTTTTTATCATTGAATTAATATTAATTTTTAAAACAAATAATGTTTTATACAATACCAAAAGAAAAAATATTAGTTTTTTAACTAATAAAATTGCAAAAGAATCTTATGATTATATTTTAGAAAACAAAACTTCATATATTTCTAAGTACAATGTAAATTTATCAGTTGCTTTTTCAATTAATGAAATAATTTATTCTATTCTTTTTTCATCAGTTTTTAATATTCCTATTACTATTTTATTTTTGTTTTTGACAGAAGTAAATATTTGAATAATTATTTTACATTGCGCTATTGCTTTGATTATTTCTATTATTATATTAATGAAGTTTTCTTCAGTTTTAAACAAATTACAAGAAAAATTAGAAAAAATATTAAGTTTAAATGCAAAAAAACAAATCAAATTTTTTAGTTTATTCAAACTATTTTACTTTTTCAATAAAAGAAAAATTTTTAAAACCTTCTTAAAAAATCAGGTTTTGGATAAATATACAAAAGAATTTCAATTACTTAAACAGTTTTATTACAGTCAATATTTTTTGGATATTATTTTTTCAGTTTTCTTATTTAGTTCATTAATTACTTTATCAGTTCTAACATATACTAAAACATTTCCTTGAGAATCTTTTATTAGTTTATTTTCTTTAACTACCAGTTTTATTTTTTCAATTTCATCAGTTTTTTCTTTTACTTTAATTTTTAAAACCCTTACACCTTATTTAGAAATTTTTATTACTTCACAAGAAGGAAATTCTTCTTCAAAAATAGAATTAAATGAAGAAATAAGAAGCATTTCCATTAAAAATTTAAGTTTTAAGTACAATGAAGATGAAAAGGTTTTTCAAGATTTAAACCTGGAATTTTTAACAACTAAAAAATATGGAATAATATCACCTTCAGGAAAAGGAAAATCCACACTTTTGAAATTAATTTCCGGTTTAATCACTAATTATGAAGGTCAAATACTAATAAACAACAAATTAGAATACAAAACTATTTCAGATGAAAGTTTAAGAAAAAACATAGCTTTACTTACAAACGAAAATGTTATTTTTCAAGATACTTTAGAGAATAATATAAGTTTGTGAGATAAGAATTTAGACAAAGAAAAATTAGAATTTTTGGTTAATAAATATAGAATTTTAGAATTTTCAGATTTAAATAAAGAAATAAATAATTCTGTTTTATCTGAAGGTGAAAAACAGAAAATTGCACTTGCGAGATTAGAATACCAAGACTTAAATATTATGTGTTTGGATGAAGCATTTGATAATATATATAAAGATGATGTTTTAAAAATTTATAAAGATTTTTTATCTCAGAAAAATAAAACAGTCTTTATCGTAAGCCATCATATTCCAGAAGAAATTAAGCATTTATTTGATGAAATTATTTAATTATAGGAAAAGCAATGAACCAACCACCAAAACATTTTTGATTTATTATTTGAAACTGAATTAATGTAATATTTACTATTGCTTTTAAAGTTTTTAGTATTATTTCGCCTTATTTTATTTTTTATTCTATTATCAACGAAAATTGGTTTTTTCTTTTGTTTTGAAGTATATCTTACTTTTTAGCTTCATTGATTTTATGATTTTTTGACACAATAAATACTGCTTATTTTAAAGGTTTTTTAATTCATCATAAAATGAAGCTTTTTAAGCAATTCCAGTCTTTCTTACTAAAAGTAACATTCAAAGACTATAATGAAAAATCACCTGGTTATTACTATTCGCAAATAAACAATAGTGCTGAAACTATTATTTCTAATTTTTATTCTGAATTGTTCAAAATTATCAAAATTATTTCTATTATTGGAATAACTTTAGGAATTATATTTTCCTTTTCTTGAAAATTAGGTTTAGTTACTGTTTTAATATTATCAATTTTCTTTTTATATACATCATTTTTATCCAAAAAATTAAGTACTTTATTAGAAACAAAATTGAAAAAACAATCAGAATTTAATTCGTCTTTAAGTGATTTTTTAAAGAATTTACCAACTTTATATGTATTAAATAAAACTAATAAATTAGAAGATGTTATAGATATAAGATATCAAAGTCTTTTAAAATATGAGAAAAAATATTCCAAGTTATCAAATTTTATTTCTTTTGTAAATAAGAATACAAGCAAATTATTTTCTTTTTTATTTACTATATCAATAGTTGTATTTTCTCTTTGAGATTCTCATAAGAATTTAGATAATGAAGTAATTATATTTGCAAATATTTCTTTGGTAGCTTTAGTACAACTATGTTTTGATACTTTCTTTTCTGACATAGAAGAACTTTTTGATTCATTTCCTAATTTAATAGCAAGTTGAAGAAATATTAAATCTTTCAAACAAGATCTTGTATTTAAAGTAGAAAATTCTGAATATCAATTGCAAGACTTAGAAGAAACTTTTTCTTTAATTAGTATTAAAAATTTAAACTATAAATTAGAAGATAGAGTTTTATTTAATAATTTAAATTTAGAAATTCAAAAGGGTAAAAAATATTTACTAAAAGGAGCCAATGGGTCTGGAAAGTCTACATTTTCAAGGATTTTATTAGGCATTGAGAAGAAATTTGGAGGTGAAATTTTAATAAATAACAAATATGATATAAAAACAATAAATCCTGATTCTATAAATAACCATATTAATTATGTATACAATAATTCAGATTTAATTAATGCATCAACTTTAGAAAATATCACCCTTTTAGAACAGCAACCAAAAGAAGAAATATTTCCAATATTAGAGAAAATCAACTATCAAAACTTAGAGCTTGAAAAAACAATTGAAAGTGACTTAGATAATTTTTCAACTGGACAAACCCAGAAAATTCATCTTGCTAGATCGTTGTATAAACCAAAAGAAATTTTAATTATTGATGAAGGATTATCCAATTTAGACCAAGATAATTTCGACAAAATTGTTTCCAATTTACTTTCAGATAAAAATTTAACTATTCTTTTTATAACACATCATTTTGATTCAAACTTTGTATCTAAATTTGATCAAATAATTTCTTTAGATTAAATCAAACATAAACAAAAAAGAAGCATTTTTGCTTCTTTTTTGTTTATTATCTTTGAATATTAATGGCTTTAAATCCTTCGGGAAATAAAGCAGTTTTATAATTACCATTTTCAAAACCATTAGGATAAATTTCTTTTAAGTTTTGTCTATAAGAACGTGTTTGAGCAGGGGAGTTTTGAGTATCAGAACCATCAATTAAATTATATGCTTTAATAACTTTATTGCTTACTGTGTCCTTAACATCTTTAGAAAGTAAAAAAGGAGTAAATGAAGCTCTTTTTAATAAATCTCATCTTTCACCACTTGATTGCACAAGACTATAAATTCCTACCATTTGTCCAAATTCATTATAAACTAATGAACCGGAAGCCCCAAAATATAGAGAAGAAAATCTGATATTTTGTGTATACCCATAGTAATCACCTAATGTTTTGTGAAATACTTTTGGATATGGATTTAAATTAAAATTTAACATTTTTCGTTCATTATCGTTGCCTGGAATTGCAAAAGCATTTTTATTTTCAGGTGCTCGTCAATAAGAAGCTGGTTCGGTGTCATTATTTCTTTCTGTTGGATTATTTCAAGCCAGTGAAGATTTTCCACCATCAATTCCAGGATAGCCAAGCATATAAGCATTTTTGGAGTTAGTTAAATTTTGATAATTACTTGTTCTTGAAGCAGTAATATAATCAACAGTTTGCATATAAGTAGAAATAGATTTGTCTTGATTTGGAAGCTCATTTTCTTTATTTCTCTTTATATACTGATCAAGTGCATTGATAGCTTTTAGTATCCAATCTTTTAGTGTTTTATCAGCATTTGATAAATCAACATCTAGTTCAAAAACAGCAAAATCTGTGTATAAAGGTATAAATTCTTTTGTTTCCAAAGTTTTTTTCAAAATATTATATTCACTGTATTCTTCATCAGATCCTTCACGATTTTTATAAGAATCTAGGCTATTTTGTATTTTTGTTAGCAATTCTTCTTGAAAAGGTTGGATATATTTTCTATCAATAAAGTCATAACCCGCAAATATGAGTTTCGGTCCACTAGTAAAAGCATTAGTTTTTGTAGTTACTAGGGCTGATAAGTCAGTAAAATTTGCATTTTTAAAATTATCATCTGAGGCATAGAATTTAGCTACGTTATTAGGATCTTTAGAAAAATCATAATTATTATTGTGAGTTGCAAAAGTTTGAGGTGCTTTAGCAGATTTTCCTATAGAAATTGAAGTAGCTTTGTCTTGGCTAGGGTCTTCATAATTAAATTTAGTCAAAAGGTGTTTATCTAAAGTATTTGATAAATGAGAAGCAACATGAAGATTAGTAGCGAAAAATAGTTTGTAGTTGTTGGCATCTTTTTTGTGATAATCTAGTAACCAAGCAGTTCCATTTTCAGTAGCTAAAAATTTGTTTTCAGGTGAACCATAGACTTTCACACCTTTGTTCAAAGTAACACCAAACTTTATTGAAAATGTTCTATCATAAAGCTCTTTATACAAAACTTGAGGATCAACAGCTTTATACTTTGAAGCAAAAGGAGGATATTTATCAGCATTTTTTCCTTTTTCCACACTAGGAAAAGTAAATCCTTCTGGTAAACCAAAATCTCCACCGGTTTTAGGATTTTGAAAATCACCATCTGTAGGTGGTTTTAAAATTTTGTTACCTTGTTCATCTTGATCAGTTAAATCATCTTGTGGATTAGTATTTTCAGGTGGCATTTCTTTATCAGGTGTTTCGTCTACTGGAGGATTATCAGGAGGATTTTCACCTTCATTTTTCCCATTATTTTCTCCAGTTGCCTTCATTTCAGAAGCTTTTATTTCCAATGTAAAATTATCTGACTTTGTTGTTGGTAATTCAATAACTCTGTCATTAATCATAATAAGGCCCACTTGATAGTCTACAGTAGGGTCTAAATTTTGAAACTCAAAATTAACTTGATTATCTCCAAAATCAGTTTTTCTTTTATATTGAGTATCTTTTATTCCAGTAATTCTCACTTCTAAATTTAATTTTGATCTCGGATCAGAAAAAATAGAAAAAAAATCAGGATTTAAAGCAATGTTTAAGGTTGCTTCGTTATTATCTTTCTTCTCAAAATCTACTTTTTGCAATACTCTTTGGTCAAACTTCTTATTAGAATTAATAAAAGGCTTTATTTTTAAAGCAATTTCTTCTAAAAGTTGCTTGCTTGATTTTTCTTCTGCACAAGAAATTAAGAAGGAAAATGAAGGAATTACAGCTATCAATAATAAACTTTTTAGTTTTTTCATAATACTCCAAAATCTAAGTAAATTTTATTCTTTTTTTTTTTTTTGTAAATTTAACAATAAAAAAATTCAAAAAGCACACTCGAAGTGTGCTTTTTGAAGTAATAAATTAATAATTAAACTACAGGTCCTCTTTTTACTTTAGCTTCTTCAGGTATTTCAACTTTTTGTTTTGATAAGTAACCATCAACTAAGTATTCACTTAATTTATGTGCAAATAATTCTTTGTCTGTTGCTGTATTACTATCTAATTTTTGAACATATTGACCATATTTAATTAATGATTCAATGTATTTGCCACCTTCGTAAGCTCTTTCGATTTTGTCATTTTCATTTAGGTTTAACATTTTATAACCATCTCCACCAACAGAAACAAAATCATTTGTACTTAAGTAGTAGAACTTGTTATCTTCTATAGGTTTGTCGTTGATTTTGAAGGAATTTACTTCAGGTTTTCACAATCAAGCCTGTTTATTAGTTTTAGCATCTAATCCTTTTTCTACTTTAACATCATAGGAAACGTTTGAAGAAAGTTGAGCAAAACCACCACTTCTACCTTTAGATAAACCATATGAAAGAGCTTCTTTTAAGGTATCACCTTTTAGTCTAATAGTTACAATTCTGTTTCCAAAAGGACTAAGCCCTAAAATGTCTCCTTTTGTAATGTCACCCTTTTTTAAATCAGTTCTTAATCCTCCACCATTTACAAGCGCTAATGAGTTATCAAGAGTTGCAGCTTCTCAATCTGATTTTCCTTCTCAAACTTTGGTTTTTGCAAATTCTCAAGCAAGTGAATCAGATACCATAGCACCTAATGTTGTGGCTTGGACTCTTCCTATTCAGTAAGGAGTCTTATCTATGTCTATTGTTTGAACATGTTTAAATACACCTGGTGAATTAAAGACAACTACTTTATTTTCCTTGTCATATTCTTTTTTTAGTTGTGAAATTAAGTAATTTGGAATATCTTTAGTAACAATATTAATTTGGTTTATGTCTCTTAAGGATTGAACTACTTTTACAATTTCACCTGTTAGAGTATCAAATACTAAATCAATGTCACCCAATCATTTTGTATATGCTTCTGTTTGTGTAACATAAACATTTTTATCTTTATTTGGTTTATGTATTTCAACATATGTGTGTGAATGTCCATCCAAAATTAAGTCTAGTCCTTCACCAGTATTTTCAGCTACTCACTCAGAAGTTCATTCTTGTTTGCTTCTTCCTGTTCCAAGGTGAGTAGTTGCAATTATGAAGGAAATTGAAGGATTTTCGGTTTTAATTTCATTAATTACCTTTTTAGCTTCTTGAACTGGATCTTTAAATTCTACCCAGAAAGAATTTTTTGGATGTGAAGTAATTTTAGTATCAGGAGTAGTGATTCCAAATACAGCTACTTTTAAACCATTAGATAAAGTTTTGATTATATAAGGTTTAAAAACTCTTTTTCCTTCTTGATATTGAGTTGGACGTTTATCTTTTTCTTCTTGAGGCAATTTACTTAACTCAGCTTCTGAAGGTTTTCTTCAATAAATATTAGCTGAAATAAATGGCATTGTTCTTTGAAATTCTTCTTTTTGTGCTTCTTTATCAAGGTCAAGAATATGTTGAATTCCATAGTCAAATTCATGATTTCCTACAGCTACAGAATCATAACCTGAATATTTAGCAATTTCAGTAATTGTTTTTCCTTGGTCAGTATCAGAGAGTGGAAGGCCTTGGATTAAATCACCTGCAGATAAAAGCAAGTCTCTGTTGAATTTTTTAAGATATAATCCTGTTTTATCCATACCTGAGTAATTGTTGTATTTTCCATCATCATAAACTAATCTACCGTGTTCATCGTTGGTATGAAAAATTTTGACAGTTCTTAATCTAGAATCTTCTTTTTTCTCCAATTCATGAAGTTTGTCAAAAAGATAATTTGATTTCCTAATTAATGGATCAATGTAAGCTTGTGCTTCGCTGATAATTTTGTTAATTTCTTCTGTATTACTATCTGGTTTAGTATTACGAATTGTTTTAATTTTTTCTTGAAATTCCTTTAACTTATCTGAATAATCTTTAACTGTTTTAAAGTATTCATCTCTAATTTTTTCAGAAGTTTCTACTTGAATTTTTTGACCACAACTAATAATAAAAGGTATTGTTGTAGCAACTGTTGTTAAACTAGAAAAAGTTAATAAAAATTTTTTCTTCAATTTGTTCCCCTTTTTTGATTATCACTATTAAGCCCGTATTATATAAAAAAACTTTAAAAATCATAAAATTTTCCTTTTTTTGTTAAATTCTTGATTTTTGAAGCTAAATGTAGTGTAAAAATAAAAAATAATAAAAAAAACACCAAAAGGTGTTTTTTACATCTATAAGCCGCGTTCTGTACTATTTCTAGTGTCAATTATTTATCTAAGTTAAAAAACTTTTTGTTTTTTATTGATTTCTAAAAAACAAATTCCCCTACCTTAATTTGGGTTTCTAGCTCATGGAGTTTACCGCGTTTCACTTTAATTTAATAAATTCGTCTCTGTGGCACTTGTCGTCTAGGCTTGGATTTATTAGATCCAACATGAACACTACTATCATCTCAGATAGTGCTAGCGCGGACTTTCCTCTACTTTTTACAAAGCAGCAATTGACCGATGTAAATAGAATTATAAATTAAAAAACAAAAGGAGTATAAAAATGAAGAAAAAAGTAAAAATTGTTTTAAGTATTTTTTTTACAATCTTGTTTTGTGTTTTGTGTGGTTTTTATATTACAAATAATAACTCTTACAATATTCCTACATTTCATAAACAAACGCAAGAAATTAAAGCCAAAATTACAGGTAGTGTAAAATTTCCAGGTGAAAAATATTTTAAAAAAGGAACAATTTTGAAGGATATTTTTAAAAAATTTGAACCACTTCCTAAATCTGATTTATCAGCTTTCAAATTAGAAGAAAAACAATTTAAAGATATAAATATAGTAATTCAAAATCAAAAACCTTTACTTGTTGACAATTTAAATGAAGAAACTTTTAAAACATTAAAGTTAAATAAAAAGTTATTAATAAAATTAAAAGAATTATTTCAAAACAATAAAAGTAAGAAAATCAGTTGAGAAAACATTGAGCAAATTCAAGGAATAGGCTTAAAGAGCTTAGAGAAATTACAAAAAAATTTTTCTCTTGAACAGTAGTAATATTAAGTCAAATCTTTTTAATTTTAGCAATAGACAAAAGCACATTTGATTTTTTTATTTTTAGTATTTTATGTTTAATGTTCTTGTTTTTTATACAAAGTTATAATCAAATTTTGTGAAGTTTGTTAGTTTCTTTTTTAGTTTTATTGTGATTTTGATTGAACCAAGCATCTATCAATTCGTTTGTTGTAAACTCTCAAGTTTCAATTACGAATAAAAATGCGTTAGGAGTTATTTTTCAATTTGAAGATAAAAATATTTTTTTAAAAGATAAAAATTTAGATATAAATGATCAAATTTTTATCTATGGAAAAGCAGAACGAATTGTTAATAGTTCTAGTGATTTTAATATAGAAAATTATTTAAAAAGTTATAAAACTTTCTTTGAAATTAAAGCAATAACCTCGTTGAAGATAATAAAAAAACATCAAGATTGAAAAAGTAATTTTTTTCATTTTGTGACTTCAGGTAATACTTATTATTCACAAGTTTTTCCTATAAGTTTATTAGGCGAGAATTATATTTTAGAAAATACATTTATAACTAATTTAAAGCAATTAAATGTTTATCATTTGTTTGTTATTTCAGGTTTTCACTTGTTGTTTTTTAAAAAATTTATATTTAAAATTTTTCAATTTATAAAATTAAATTTTTTAATCTCTAATTTTTTGTTTTTATTTTTTCTGTTGTTTGTAAATTATCTCTTAAATTTTCCGATTTCTTTTTTAAGAGCTACGTTATTTTTTATTTTTTCTTTAATCAACAAGCAAATTTTAAAAAATTATTTTAAAAACTTTGAAGTTTTATCTTTTGTTGCAATTGTTTTTATACTTTGAAATCCTTTAGTGATTTATTCTTTTAGTTATATTTTCACTTTTTTAATTACTTTAATTTTGTTATATTGTTCACATTTAAAATTCAACAATAAATGATGAAAAAATATAATCACAAGTTTAATTTCACACACATTTGCTTCTGTTTTATTGTTAATGTTTAATAATAAATATAATGTATTTGGCTACTTAAATTCCTTCATTTTTGTTCCTGTTTTTGTTTTTATATACACAGTTGGTTGAATATTTATATGAGAAAAAAATCTGCTGGATTTTATAGCTCAATTTATTTTATGATTAGTAGATCAATTTACAAAGTTCCAATTTTATATTTATTTAATAAAATTAAATTTTTTAACTGTATTTGTTTCATATATAATTTTTTCAGTATGTTTTTTGTTTACGGAACTGATACATATTTCACAAAGAAAAAAGTTGAGCAAATTTTAAAAAAATTTCCAGATTTTGAAGTTATTAATATTTTTGATAACGACTCTTTAGTTTCAATTATTGATGCATTAGAAGCTAGAGATCTTTTTGAAACAGAAAAAATATTTATTTTTCACAATTTTATTAATTCAAAATTAACAAACCAAGAGCAAAAAAAGATTGCTAACAAAATTTCAAAATATTCTTACAACGTAATTTTTTTATATGAATTAGAAGTAGAATCAGATGAAAAGAAAATTTTTTCTAGTTTCTTTTATTCCCATTTTTTTAAAAGTTCAAGTATTTTTAAAACTGAAGTTTTAACAGATAAAACAATAACAAAGTTTTTGACACAAATTATCAAGGAAAATGAAGGAAAAATTAACGAATCTAACCTTTTAACTTTATCTTTACAACTCCCTCTAAATGCAAATATAATAGAAAAAGAAGTTATAAAATTATTGTTATTTGATAAAGAAATTACACATTCTAGTATAGAAAATTTGCTTACAAAATATGATTCTGATAATGATTGAAACTTTATAAACGCTTTTACTGATAACGATTTTTTAAATACTTGAAACTTTTACAAAGAAAAATTAAATCAAGGAAAAAAAATTTCTTTTTTAATTTCTCAACTTAGTTCTAAATTAATGTTATCTTTTATCTGTTTCCTTTATAAAGAAGATAAATATACTGAATTTGATATTCAAAAAGAACTTCAAATTCATATATTTCAGGTTAAAAAAGCAGTTCAATTTTATAGAAAAATAGGAATAGCAAAACTTAAAAAATTAATAAAATTACTTGCTAAAATTGATAAAGACATTAAATCAGGACTATTAGGTGAAAAAGAAGCTTTTGAACATTTTTTACTAACATCTATGAAATAATTGAAATTTTTTATTTTTTTAGTATAATTCTTTTCGCAATACGTAGAGATAATAACTGTTTTTTTAATAAAACTTAATATTAGTTATTGAATGTATATTTATGGGTATTGCACTTTTTTATACTAATAAGGAGGTGTAATTTGAACGCTTTTAGAAAGAAAAAAGAAGAATTAGTTCAAGAAATTCAAAACTTAATTAAATCTTCTTCTTCCTTAGTTATAGCTGAGTATCGTGGATTAACAGTTGCTGAAGTTGAAACTTTAAGAAATGAACTTAAAGAAGCAGGTGTTTTTGTAAAAGTATATAAAAACAGATTGTTTAAAATAGCAGCAAAAGAAGCAGGATTTGAAGATTTAAGTCCTTCTTTAATAGGTCCTAACTTTTTTGCTTTTGGTTCAACAGATGCAATAGCTCCAGCTAAAATTATTTCCAAATTTGCAAAAACAAATCCAATTGTTGTTCTAAAAGGTGGAATTTTCGAAGGAAAAGCAGCTGATGCAAAAGAAATACAAACAGTTGCAACTTTACCAAACTACGAAGAAGCTCTTACTATGTTGGCTTCATCATTACTTGGTGGTTTGAGACAACTTTCAGTTGGTCTAAAAATGCTTGTTGATGAGAACAAAATTAACGCATAATAATTAATAAATAAATCTTAAAATACTATAAAAAAGAAGAAAAATTTTAAAAAGGAGTCATTAAAATGGCAAAAATTACAAAAGAACAATTTATTGAATCATTAAAAGAAATGAACATCAAAGAAGTGATGGAATTAGTAGAAGTAATGAAAGAAGAATTTGGTATTGACCCTTCAGCAGTTGCAGTAGCTGCAGCACCAGCAGGTGGAGCAGAAGCTTCTTCAAAATCAGAATTTAAAGTTACATTAAAAACAGATGGTGGACAAAAAGTTAACGTTATTAAAGTTGTTAAAGAACTTTTAGGATTAGGACTAATGGAAGCTAAAAAATTAGTTGATAATTTACCAGCTGTTCTTAAAGAAAACGCAAAAGAAGACGAAGCAAAAGACATTAAAGAAAAACTTTCTGCAGTTGGTGCAGAAGTTGTTGTTGAATAATTCTCAACAAAATACAAATTTTAAAATGGCATTGTTGTTGTGCCATTTTTACTATTCAATAAGGAAGCCCAAAAACAACAGACAAGGAGTAATAAATGGAATTTAAATTATCACAATATGGACCTACAACTGTACGTAGAGATTATTCTAAAACCAAATTTAGTCTCCCTACTCCAGATTTTTTAGATTCACAAAAACAATCATTTCAATGATTTTTAAAAGAAGGAATAGAAGAAACCTTTACAAAAATTTATCCTATTATTTCCACTAATGGAAAAATAGAAATTAGATTTAAAAAAGGTTCAGTAAGAGTAGAAGTTCCAGAACAAGAATACACAAACATCAAAGAATTAAAGAAAAAAGGTAAATCCTTTGTTTGCAAGGTGTTTGCTACACTAGAAAAATTACAAGTTGAATCTGGTGAACTAGAAAAACAAGAAATTTTATTTGGAGAAATCCCTTACATGACTGAGGGGGGAACTTTTATAATCAATGGATTTGAAAAAGTTATTGTTTCTCAATTAATTAGATCACCTGGTGTTTGTTTCAGAGAAAATGTAAGAAACAGACAAGCAGATGACTTGTTCAATAAAGTAGAAATTATTCCTCAGTTAGGTTCATGACTTGAAGTTTTCCACAGAGTTACAAGAAATGCAACAGATACTGTTAAATTAAGAATTGATAAACACAAAAACATACCTTTAATTACTTTCTTAAAAGCAATTGGTTTTGTTGATGAAGATATTATTAGAAAGTATTTTGGAAATTCACCAGAGTTAATTGAATCATTAAGAAAAGATAAATTTAAAGAACAATTTGACAGTTTAGAGTCTATTTATAGAACAATTAGAAAAGATGACAGAATAACAACAGAAGGTTTAAAAAACTTTATTCCTGCACTTTTATTTAATGAACGTCGTTATAACTTATCAAAAACTGGTCGTTATATGTTAAATAGAAAATTGAATTTATCAGACAGAATAATTCAAACCTATTTAGCAGAAAATGTTGTTGATTCTAAAGGAAACTTATTGTATCCAATAGGAACTTTTATTACTCCAAAAATTGCAAATGATATTCAATCTAAATTTGAACATGGAATTTTACCTTTATCCAACATTGAAGGATTAGACGAAAATGTTTATGGTCGTCAGCTAGAAATAACAAAAAATGAAAATCTAAAAGATAGAACAAAAATTGTTACTCTAAAAGTATGACCAAACAAACGTGCAATGGAACAAGATGCAAACAAAGAAATTCAAGAAAAATCAGTTCTAGTTATTGGAAATGATCCAACATCAACTGAGATGCATTTATTGATTTCAGACATCGTTGCTATTGTTTCATATTACTTCAATTTACTTGCTAATTTAGGTAAAAACGACGATCCAGATTCACTAGTAAATAAACGTGTTGTAAATGTTGGTGAGTTATTACAAAACCAGTTTTTAATTGCATTATCAAAACTAGAAAAAAACACAAAAGAAAGAATTTCTTCTAGAGGAGATACAGAAAAAATTAACATTAAAAACATTACTAACAACAAACCTATTTATAACCAATTTAAAAACTTTTTTAACTCTTCAAAACTTTCACAATTTATGGATCAAATAAATCCTTTAGGTGAAATGGCAAACAAAAGAAGAGTAACTTCACTTGGACCTGGAGGTCTTAACAGAGAAACTGCACAATTTGAAGTTCGTGACGTTCATGTTACTCACTATGGAAGAATTTGTCCAGTAGAAACACCTGAGGGACAAAACATTGGACTTATTTTAAACTTTGCAGTTTATGCTAAAACTAATCCATATGGATTTATTCAAACTCCTTATTTCCCAGTAGAAAATGGAGTTGTAAACTACGATCCTGAAAGCATTGTTTGATTAACAGCAGCAGAAGAATTTGGATATACTTTCGCACAATCTACTACTTTAGTTGATGATAATAACAAAATCATTGAACCTGAAATTATTGTTCGTAAAAACTATACTTATCTAACTGTACAACCTGAGCAAGTTGATTTTATTGCTGTTAGTTCCAAACAAATGACTTCACTTTCTGCAAGTGCAGTACCATTTTTAGAAAATAACGATGCTAACCGTGCGCTTATGGGTTCAAACATGCAACGTCAAGCAGTGCCTTTAATTACTACTGAAGCTCCTTTAGTTGCTACAGGAATTGAAGCAGATGTAGCTAAATTTTCTTCCACAAACATAAGAGCTTCTGAAGACGGACAAGTAGTTTATGTAGATTCTAAAAAAATAGAAATTAAAAATGAAGAAGGAAAAACAAAAACCTATCATTTACGTTATTTTGAAAAATCTAACCAAGAAACTTTAATCTTACAACGTCCAATCGTAGAAGTAGGTCAAGAAGTTAAAAAAGGTGATCTTATTTGTGATGGACCTTCTACAGATCAAGGTGAATTAGCTTTAGGTAAGAACGTTTTAGTAGCATTTTCAACTTGATATGGATACAACTACGAGGATGCAATTATCATCAGTGAAAAACTAGTAAAAGATGATGTATTTACTTCTATTCACATTCAAGAACAAACAATTCAATTTAGATCATCAAAAGCCGGAAATGACGATCTTACAAGAGAAATACCTAATGCTTCACAAAGATCCAAAAGACACTTAGATGAAAATGGTATTGTTCGTATCGGATCAGAAGTTAGTGCAGGAGATATTTTAGTAGGTCGTACTTCACCAAAAGGAGAAGATAATCCAACACCTGAAGAAAAATTAATGAACGCAATTTGAGGTAAAAAAGCTTCATCTCAGAAGGATACTTCACTAAAAGTTAAACACGGAGATGGAGGTACAGTAATCGACGTTCAAATTCTTTCTAGAAGCCAAGGTGATAATCTAGAAGATGGTGTTGAGAAGATAATTAAAGTCTTTATTGCTCAAAAAAGAAAAATCAAAGTCGGTGATAAAATGGCTGGACGTCACGGAAACAAAGGGGTTATTTCTCTTGTTTTACCAGTTGAAGATATGCCATTTTTAGAAGACGGAACACCAATAGATATCCTTTTAAATCCACAAGGTATTCCTTCTCGTATGAACATCGGACAAATTCTAGAAATGCATTTAGGAATGGTTGCTAAAAAACTAGATGTAAAATTCGTTTGTCCTGTGTTTGATGGAGTGAAATTAGACAAAATGAAGGAATTATTCCAACAAGCAGGTGTTCCAGAATCAGGTAAATTTACTTTATATGATGGAATCACAGGTCAACCTTTTGACAATGATGTTTCAATAGGTTATATGTATATGTTAAAACTACAACACATGGTTGATGACAAGATGCACGCTCGTTCTGTAGGTCCATATTCTCTAACAACTCAACAACCTCTTGGAGGTAAGAGCCAAAACGGGGGACAAAGATTTGGAGAAATGGAAACTTGAGCTCTTGAATCGTTTGGAGCTTCATCAGTTCTTCTTGAATTATTAACTTACAAATCAGATAATATTCAAGGAAGAAATGCTTTATATAACAACCTAGTTTCTGGTGGAAAAATACCAAAACCAGGAACACCTGAATCCTTCAACGTTTTAGCTTATGAACTTAGAGGATTAGGAATTAAACTTGAAGTTCACAAAAAAGAAAATGAAGAAGAACAACAACAAGAAATAAATCCTTCAAATTCTGAAGAAATACTTCTTGAAGATGCTTTTGATCAAGAGTATTTTGAAAGCCAAATGTCTAAAGTAGAAGACTATCACGAAGACTACGATAATGAAGATTCTGAAGAAGAATTTGATCATTTTAAATAAGAAAGGAAGAACATTAAATGAGTACAACTAATAAACAAGATACAAAAGTTTCTCGTCAATATGCAAAAATTTACGAAAACACAATTGAAAAAATTTCTTTAGCTCTAGCTACTCCTGAAAATATTTTAGAATGATCAAGAGGAGAAGTAACTAAGCCAGAAACCATCAATTATAAAACCTTCAAACCAGAACGTGGAGGTCTTTTTGATGAATTAATTTTTGGTCCATTAATTGACTACAAATGTCCTGTTTGTGGTAAAAAATATAAAAAATCAAACGAAAACACAATTTGTGTAGCTACTAAAGAATGTGAAGAATTAAAATCAAAAATTCTTCCAAAAATAGCTCGTCGTTATTCAATGGGTCACATCGCTCTTAATTCTCCAGTTTTACACTTTTGATTCTTCAAAATAGATCACTCAATTATTTCAAAATTATTAGGACTTAAAAACGAAGAAAACGGAAAACCTGTTTCAAAATCTTCTTTAGAGTCTTTAATTTACTACAAATCCCACATAGTTTTAGAAACAGGTGGTTTAAAATCTTTATCTAAAAACAAAATTATTGACATCTCAGAAGCTGGTGTTATTTATAAAAATGCACTACAAGAAATTCTTCAAAAATTTTCAGAAGAATCAGAAGAATATCAAGACATTTCAACCGCTCTTACTGACTTAACAGAAGTTGCAACTTCTAAAATCGGGCGTGATTACGGAATTGATTTTTATGAATTAAATGAAATTATTGAAGAGTATTCAGATGCTCGTATTTCTACAGGAACTAAAGCAATCGAATATCTTTTAGATCATCTTGATTTACAAGCTGAGAAAGTAAAAGTTGAACAAGAAATTCAAGAAGTTCAAAATACTACCAGTCTTTCTAAAAAAGATTCAACTAAAAATCAAAAAAGAGACAAACTCTATAAAAGATTACAAGTTATTAACGCATTTTTAAACTCAGGTCAAGATCCAAAATCTATGATTATCAAGAATCTTCCTGTTATTCCAGCTGATTTACGTCCTTTAGTTCAACTAGATGGTGCTCGTCATTCAACTTCAGATGTTAACGAATTATATCGTCGTATTATTATCAGAAATAATCGTTTAAAAAGATGATATGAAACAGATGCTCCAATTTTAATTATTCAAAATGAACTTAGAATGATTCAAGAAGCAATTGATGCTTTAATTGATAATCAAAGAAAATCACCAAATCCTGTTACTACAAAAGACAACAGACCGCTTAAATCCATTTCAGATGCGTTAACAGGTAAAAAAGGTCGTTTTAGACAAAATTTACTTGGAAAACGTGTTGACTATTCAGGTAGATCTGTTATTGTTGTAGGTCCAAAACTTAAAATGCACCAAGCAGGATTACCTCGTAGAATGGCTGCAAAACTCTTTGAGCCTTGAATTATTAGAAGGCTAATTGAACAAAACAGCGCTCCTTCAATAAAAACAGCTAGAAAGATGATTGAAGAACAAAATCCACAAATTTGACCTCACGTTGCCGAAGTTATAAAAAACAAACCAATTTTATTAAACAGGGCACCAACCCTTCACCGTCTTTCAATTAGGGCTTTTGATCCTGTTTTAGTTCGTGGAAAAGCAATTCAATTACACCCTCTTGTAACAACAGGATTTAACGCTGACTTCGATGGTGACCAAATGGCTGTTCACGTGCCAATTTCACCAGAAGCTATTAGAGAAACAAGAGAATTAATGTTTGCTAACAAAAACATTTTAGGTCCAAAAGATGGAGAACCAATTGTTAACCCATCACAAGATATGATTTTAGGTCTTTACTATCTTTCACAAGAAAAAGATGATGCTAAAGGTCAAGGTCGTTATTTTGGTTCTTATAATGAAATGATGAAGGCATATGAAGTAAAAGTAGTTGATTTACATGCTAGAGTTGCCTTACCTTTTTATGAAGTAAAAACAGCAAAATCTGCTTCATTACATGAAAATAAATACATAATTTCAACAGTAGGAAAATTCATTCTAAACAGAATTTTCCCAGATAATTTCCCTTTTATTTTTGACAATAAAGTAGATAACTTAGAGCTAAATTATGATACTCAACTAGAAAAATATTTAATTCCAATGGGAACAAATATTCCTGAGTATATTCAAAATTTACCTTTAAATCCTGCGCTTACTAAAAAAGATATAGCAAAAATTGTTCGTCAAATTTTCGACACTTATGACTATGTGGTTTCAAAAGAAGATGTAGCAAGCGTAATCAACAAATTAGACTTTGAAAACTATCAAGATTCTATACTTTTATATAGAAAATTACTTGATTTTAAAGGTGAACCACTTGCTTTAACTCACTGCATTAAATTAGCTGATTTTACAACAGCAGAATTTGAACGTTTAACTAGAATTAATAAAATTCATTCTGCTAATAAAATCAAGGTTTTTGAAGTAAAAGATAAAGTAGAAATCCTTGAAAAAGTTTGATTTAATTACACAAACGTAGTAGCTTCTATCTTAGATGACATTAAAGATCTTGGATTTATTTACTCAACAAACTCTGGTGTTTCCATGGCTATCTCAGACATCAAAATTGCACCAAAAAAACAAGAGTATTTAAAAGAAGGCGAAGACTACATAAATCAACTAAATCGCTTCTATTCACAAGGTTGAATCACTGATGATGAATGTTATATTCTTTCTATCAATAAATGAACAGCTGTTAAAAATGAAATTCAAAAGAATCTAAACGAAACTGTTGAACTCGATCCAAAAAACTCACTAGTTATTATGATGAAATCAGGAGCTAGATCAAATATGTCTAACTTCGTTCAACTAGCTGGTATGCGTGGATTGATGGCAAACAACGTTAAAGCTTTAAAAGTCGACGCTGAAAATGAAAGAGTTGTTCGTTCAATTGTTGAAGTTCCAGTTAAGTCTTCATTCTTGGAAGGTCTTACTTCATTTGAGTTCTATTCTTCAACCCACGGGGCTCGTAAAGGTCTAACCGATACTGCGCTTAACACTGCGAAATCCGGTTATTTAACACGTCGTTTAGTTGACGTAGCTCAAAACATTGTTGTGACTCAAAATGATTGTTTTTCTGACTTTGGATTTGTAGTAAAACAAATTATTGACACTAAAACAAATACAACAATTGTTCCTTTAGCAGAAAGAATTGAAGGTAGATTCTTAAATAAAGATGTAGTAAGTCCAGATGGTATGACACTTGCTAAATCAGGAGATTTTGTAAACGATCAGTTAGCTAGAAGAATAGTAGATTCTGGTGTAAAAGCAGTTGAAATTCGTTCTATTTTATCTTGCCACACTAAAAATGGTGTATGTAAAAAATGTTATGGTAAAGACTTAGCAACTAACAGATTAGTAGCTATCGGAGAAGCAGTTGGAATTATTGCAGCTCAATCAATTGGTGAACCTGGAACACAGCTTACAATGCGTACTTTCCATACAGGAGGGGTTGCTGGTGTTGAAGATATTACAGGAGGATTTACTCGTTTAATTGAGCTAATCGATGCTCACGAACATCCTTGAGGACGTCCAGCACAAATTTCACCAGTTCACGGAGTAGTTACTAAAATAGAATCAGTTAAAAATAAAGAAGATGGACAACTTACAGGTTCAATTTTAATTACAATTGAGTACAAAAATGAAGAAAATTTAGATGCAAACAAAATAATTAGAGTTGCTTCAAATCAAAAATTAAGAGTACAAATTGGTGATAAAGTAATACCTGGTCAAAAACTAGTTGAAGGTCCAATTATTCTAAAAGAATTACTAAATTACGCTGATGCAAGAACATTACAAAATTACTTATTAAAAGAAATTCAAAGAATTTACCGTATGCAAGGGATTACAATTTCTGATAAATACATCGAAATTATTATTAGACAAATGCTTTCAAAAATTCAAATTATTGACAACGGAGATTCAGATTTCTTTGTTGGTTCAATAGTAGATATTTTTGATTATCAAGAAGTAAGTGGAAAACTAATTGCTGAAGGTAAAAAACCTCCTTTTGGAAGCATTATTATCAAAGGAGCAAAACAAATTCCTTTACTTTCAAACTCCTTCCTAGCTGCTGCATCATATCAAGAAACTTCAAAAATCTTGGTTCACTCAGTAATTTCTTCACAGGTTGATAAATTAGAAGGTCTTAAAGAAAACATTATTGTTGGACATAAAATTCCAGCAGGAACAAACTCTAATTTTGAACACAAATCAAAATATGATATTAGAGATCCTTATTCATTCTTTAAGCCACAAATCAATAAAAATCATTAATTTTTAATCAAATAATATACAAAATTAAAACTAGGAAATTCCTAGTTTTAATTTTTATTTTTTTATTTTAAATAACATAGTAAAATTTGAATAAAAAGCTATAAAAATGAAGCAAATTTTAATCTATTATGAACTATAATCATTTAATTAATACACTTAATAACAAAGAAAAAATTTTAGTAAAAACTATAGAAGATTTACACTTAGTAGTAAATAAAATATTATCTTTAAATAAACAATTTATTTATCTTATCGGCGATTTCGGAGCTGGAAAAACCGCATTTGTTAAAGCATTAGCAAAAGCCTTAGGTATAAACCAAGAAATTACTTCCCCATCATTTAATTTTATGTTTTCATATAACAAATTAATTCACATTGACCTTGACAATTACAACTCAGATTTATCAGAATTTGAAGATTATTTTGAAGATAAATTCGTGGCAATTGAGTGAGCTAATAAACTTAAATTTTTGTATAATAATTCAGTTGTAATTTTTATAAAAATGCTTGAAAATGAAGAAAGAGAGTTCAATATTCATTGATAAATTATGAAGATATTTTTAGATACTACATCAGATTTTTTAGTGTATTTCCTTTTTGATAAAGATTTTAGACTTATAGATAAGCAAATAATAAAAGAGTCGAAAAAAGTAGAATTACTTGCAAATATCATTGAAAAATCACTAGAAAAAAATAAAATAAAGATTTCACAAATCACAGATTTTTATCTTAATTTAGGTCCTGGCTATTTTACAGGTTGTAGAATTTCTTTAGTTTATGTAAGAACAATTTGCCAACTAACTAATGCAAATATTTGAACTACAAATACATTTTCACTTTTATCATTTACAAACAAAAAAGAAGAAACTTACTACATTAATTCATCCGGTTTACACTTTTTTAGTGCTAGTGCAAAACAAGGCAAATTAACATCAGACGTTATTCAAGTTTTGAAAGAAAATAAAGAACTTAGTCAGGTAGATTATGAACTAATTTCCTTCAATTTTGAAGCATTTTCAAAAATTTTCCAACTAGAAACAAACATCTTAACAATTCAACCCTTTTATACCAAAGAACCCAGTGGAGTATAAAAAAATAGCAACTTATGTTGCTATTTTTTAACATTATTCTTTAAAAGCTTTTTTATCAATTTGTGAATTTTTAGTCATTCATTTAGGAACATTTACAGTTTTGGTTTCAGTGTTAAATATATCTACAATTTTAATTCTATTATCTTCATAGGTATTGACTTTTTGTACTGGATTTTTTGCAAACGCTTTACTATTAATGGTGATTTTAACATCTTTAGTTTTTGGTAATGTGATTTCTTCAATTTTATTATCTATAAATGCTTGTTCTTTAATTGTTAGATTTTTAAGATACTCAGGGAATTCAATCTCACTAATATTGTTGTTTGCAAAAGCTAATTTATCAACTGTAAAATCTGTTGCAGAAGAATAATCTTCGGTTTTTTCATTAGAAAAAATAATATTTTGTAATTTATTATTTATAAAAGCACCCTCAGAAATTTCTTTTAAATACCTAGGATCAATTTGTAAGTTTAGAGTATTTACACTATTGCTACCATAATAACTTCTATTACTGTAGCCATAAGTATATAGGCTTGTCCCTAGTTTATTATTAGCAAATGCGTATTTTCCTATTTTGCTAATTTGAAGTTTGTTTCAATCGTCTCTATTTGAATAACCATTATCAATTCAGTTTAATCAAGATATTTTGTAAATATTAGCATTTTTAAAGGCGTTATCTTCGATAGTTTTTAAACTTCTTGGAAGCATTAATCAAGGCATTGTGTTGTTTTCGAAAGCAGATTCACCTATTGTTGTTAAACCTATATCTGAATCACCATAGTCTTGAAATTGATCGTTTCTACTTATTAAGTTTTCTCACTGAAATTGAAGAGGAATTTTTTGTAATTTTATAAATTGTTCTTCTTTTTCAAAGTTTTTCTTGTCTAAATAAAATGCTTTTTCTTTAATAGTTTTTAAAGTATTTGGAAAAATAACATTACCTAAATAATATGTGGTTTTTTCGTTTTTATCAGTAATAGTAACTGTTCTAGATTCTCAAGTACTAAAAGCAAATTCAGGGATTTCTGTAATGTTAGTGGAACTTAAATCTAAAGTAAACATTTTAAATTTCAAAGTATTTTCATCATTTCTATAATAATAGTTACTAAAATCTTTATTGTCTAAATATATAGTTCCTCTACCAAAATCAGGTGCACTATTTTGATTTCTGCTAAAAAGAGAATATTTATAATTTTCATCATTATATCTAGAATCTTTTTTATAGTTTAGATCTTTTTCTCAATAACCATAATCAGTCTCTAATTTAACATATTTATTCCCGTCACCACCTCTGATGTATTTGTTAGTAAATTTGTTAGCTTCTTCTTTTTTAAAGACTTTTTTGACTTTTTCAACAATTTTATCTACAGTTTTATTTACTACTTTATTTACAGCTTTTTCCACTGCAGTTTGAACAAGAGGATTATCTTTAGCTTTATTTAATAAGTTTTCAACTGTTTTTATTGCTTTATTTTTAGTTAAAGGATTTGCTTCATTTTCCTTCATTTTTGAAGGATTTTCTTCAGGAGTTACAGGTTTTTTATTTTCCTCAGATTTTACTGGACTTTTTGTATCTGTTTTAGGAGGGTTTATTCTATTATTATTTTCAGACTCTTGAGTTTTTTCTGGTTTTGCGGTAATAGGCTTTACAACTGTAGTATTTGGAGAACCAGTATTACTGTTTTGATTTCTTCTAATAATAGGTTCTGGTTGAGGTTTAGGCTGAGGTTTTGGCTCTGGTTTTGGCTCTGGTTTTGGTGTCGGTTGATTAGTAGTTGTTGTTTCACAAGATAACAACACAGTTGTCGGAAACACAAAAACCAATGCACTTAATAAAATTAATTGTTTTTTCTTCATAGATAATTATTAAAACAAAAAAAAAAAAAAGCAAGAAAGTAAAAGTAAAAAATTCGCTAAAATTTATTTTAGCTTCAAAAAAGAAGAAAAAAGCACTGAAAATCCAGTGCTTTTTAAATGTTTAATAATTATTTAAAAGCTTCCCTATGAATACTTATTTTGTTTGTATCTGAAACAATAACGTCGTCTTTCTTTATAGGATTTTGTGAAAATACTTCTTCTGCAATGGTCAATCTTGATTCTAAATTAGTAGGTAATTTAACAGAAGCAATTTGATTCATTTTAAATGCTGCTTTTGAAATAGAAGTTAATTTATTAAACTTTTCTAAATCTAAACTTGTTAATTTATTATTGAAAAAAGCTCCAATACCAACTTTTGATAAAGAAATTTCTTCTTCAGGTCTTGTAAAGCTGATAGATTCAATTTCACTGTTTGCAAAAGCTTCGTCGCCTATTACACTTAAACTATTTGGTAAAACCAATTTACTAATTTGGTTGTTTTTAAAAGCTTGCTCTTTAATTTCTGTTAATGAAGTTGCTTTAGAAAAATCAAGTTCTAATTTTCTTTGTTGTTGACCATAAATAGCAGGGTCTAAGAAAAATGCTCTTTTTTCAATAGATCTTAAAGTAGCAGGAAAAATAATTTTTGATAGATTATATACAACAGAAACATTTTTATTTTCACCTGTTCCTGCTTTTGTATATGTTCTAGATTCAGCATTATAAAAAGCATTTTCAGGAATTTGTGTTAAATCTGTAGATGATAAATCTAAAGTGAAAGTAAAAATACTGGTTTTTGTATTATCTGGATTAGTAATTTCTGTAGTTGGATTAATTTTTACATATTTTTCAATCTCTTTTTCGTCCCCAGTTAAGTATTTAGAAGAAAAAGATTGTGTTGAACCACAAGATAATACTGTTATTATTGGAGTTGCAATGACTAATGCACTTAACAAAGCCTTTAGTTGTAATTTCATAGTCTTATTATTTTACTAAAAAAAGCAAAAATGCTTAAAAATCTTTATTTTTCTTTATCTTTGTTTAAAATTTTTTTATTAAATTAATAAAATCAAATAAAGTCAACAAAGGAAAATATGGTAATTTCAATTTTAGCAATGGGAAAAAATAATTTAATCGGAAAAGGTGATGATTTACCTTGATATGTAAAAGAAGATTTTGATTTTTATAGACAAGAAACAAAAAATCACGATATTTTAGTAGGTAAAAATACCTTCTTTACACTTCCAGAATCTCTTCAAAAATGAAGCAAAATTTTTATTATTACAGATGATAAAAGCTTTAAATATGAAAAAGAAAATGTCAAAACAATAAATGATTTTTCTTCATTAATAAAAGAGTATAAAGATCATCCAACAAAACATTTATACGTTTCTGGTGGATACACTTTGTATAAAAGTATTGTCAATGATTGTGATGAACTCATTATTTCTTTTATTAAAGGAGAACACTCAGGCGATGTTTTCTTAAATGAATTAAAATGAGACAAATTTACTGAAGTTTCTTCAGAAGATAAAGGTAAATTTATTGTAAAAAAATACAAAAAAATAAAGTAATTTGGTAAAATTTTATTTTTAAAAACACAAAAAAATTTATATAAAATAGGGGAAAAATGAAATTCAAAAATAAAATTTCTAAACTTTTAACTGCGTCTGCAATTTTAGTGCCTACAGTATTTTTAGCATCATGTCAATCAACTACAAGATTTGATCAAGTTAATGATAAAAAATTAGTTATTGCTCATACTTTTAAAAACAATGAAAGTAGATTTTTAGCTTTAAAAGAAATCGTAGACCTTTGAAACAATACAGAAAATGTAAAAAATGAAAAAGTGGGTTTTGATAGAATTGAATTAAATGGTCAGTTTGCTCCAACATATGCCCAACAAGGTGAAGCGCTTGAAAAACAACTAAAGGTAAAAAACACTAATCAACTTATTAATTTAATTTTTGGTTATCCTACACTTGCTGCTGTTGCTTCACAATACAATATGAGTTTAAATTATTCTGATTTTCCTGAACTAAATCAAGCAATTGAAACTACTTTTCCTAAAAACTTTTTACAAGAAAGTAAAGAAATAGCAGGATTAGACCCAAGCAAATACTGAATACTTCCAACACTAAAATCTTCAAGATCTTTACTTATAAATGGTCCATTATTTAATTACATAGTAGAAGAAGCCACAAAAACTGGTACTCGAAAAGCAACAGTAAAAGAAGAAGATAAATCTTGATTTGAAAACTTAGATAAAGAAAAAACTGATAGTAAATACATCAAAAAAGTTTGGGGAGATTATGTTCCTATTTTAGTAGAAAATGGTGGGCTAGATGGATATGTATTTTCAAAAAATGCTTTAGATAATTATGAAGATTTTTTTGATTTAATTTCAAGAATCAGAAAATCATTTCCTACAAAATTTACTGAAGAAGAAAATAAAAATAAAAATCAGAAATTTATTCTAGGTCTGGATGATATTGGAAATTCAATGTACTCAATAGCTTTTGCTAATGCAGATGCTGATTTTAAAAAATTCCTATTTAGTTTAGAAAAAAATAATAGTCCTAAAAATGATTCAGATACAGTTATAAAATATGCAACTTTTTTAGATGAGAAAAATTCTCCAAGATATCAAACTGGATTAAAAACTTTCAACCAAATTGACAAGTTATTAAAAGATGGTTCTTTATATTTTTATGGTTTAGTCAATGGCAATCCACCTTCTAATCTTTTCTTAAATGATCATCATATGTTGTTTGCAATCACTACCACTTCTAACTATAAACAAAGATTTGCTACACCTAAAGAAAAAATTAATATTCTAGAATTTAAGCCAAATCCGAAAGATCCTGAAAAACTAAAATCCGAACTAAAAAATAGTGTAAATGTTTCTTCAGTTCCTGTTTTTGTTGCTTTTTCACCAACAGATGAAGAAACAAAACAAAATATTTTGTTCAAATTTACTTCTACAGATAACCAATTAGAAATTCCCGAAGCAAGTTGATGAACTCAGTCTGAAACTCAACAAGTAAATTATTCTTTAAATTTCAAATCTTTTACTGTCAAAAAAACAACTGATAATAAATTATTAGTAGAAGAATGAGATGCAAATTCTACACAAGCAAAAACTCACGAATTACAAGAAAATTCTGACTTTTTAAATTTGATAAACTCTTTAAATAGCAAAGAAAATGAAGAAACTAAAGGTGTTTGAAGTGCTTATTTCTTTAACAAAAATCAAGATTTTAAAGGTGGTAAACTTGATGATTTTACTGTATTTGATAACCTACATCTAAGCAGTTCTACTAATGACAAACTAGCGTGAATAACAGCAACTAAAAATGTTAAACATGAAAGAGTTGACAAAGACAAATCTCTAAACGAGAATGAAATCCATTTTTTAATTGAACCTAATAAAAAAGATAAAAATAGTGCAAAAAAATTAGTAACATTCCAAGGTCCAGGTTTAATAGGGATTCACTCTAACAATGAAGAAGATTTAGCTACTGCAAACTTTTTAAAATGATTTATCACTGAAAAAATAACCTTCACTTATAAAGAAAAAGAAGCAGATACAGTATCAAAAACCTTTGAAGGAACCCCAAACGAATATTTAGCATTTAGAGGAAATTATTTAGCTCCTACAAACTCTAATTTAATTAGTGATATAAACGATAAAACAAAATTTCCAAACAACAGATTGTTTAAATTATTATTTGAAACTTTTAAAAATGTAAAAGACAATCCAGAGAAATATGCTATATTTTCAGAACCAGCAGGAGCATTATCAGGTCGTTTAAGAACCAATATTACTATAGCGTTTCAAAATTATTCCAATCAAATAAAAACCAATCCTAATGCTACACATGATTACGATTCTTATGTAAGAAATCTTAAAAACTTATTTTTACCTAACAAAATTCAATAATTTTTTAGGATTTTTACTATATAAAATTAAAAAAATTTACTTTTTTGAAAAATATTATATAATGTAGGCTATGATTAGCACAAACTCAATAAAAGCATTTATTTTGAAGTCAAATAAAGTTTTATTGAGTTTTTTTATAATGAAAAAATGAGGAAAAAATGAAGAAATCTTTTAACAAAACTAAAAAAATTTTATTAGCAACATTAGCACTTTCACCTGCTTTAGCCTTATTATCTTGTGGTCAAACAACAACAAGATTCGATCAACAAGAAGATGGCGTAATTAAATTAGGATATTCTTTTTCTTCTACAGGACGTGAAGCAAAAGCAATTCAAGCAATCATTAAAAAATGAAATGAATTTGATGCAACTAAAAAAGCAACTTTCCCTAATTATTTACCAGCAGATAAAATGGAATTTCAAGGTGGTTATTCAGGAGCCGCTTCAACAATTTCACAAAAATTAAAAGCACAAGACAAAACATCTTTAGTTAATTTATTATTTAACTATGATTCTGTTTTAGCAAATATAAACTCTTATGATATGAGTGTTCCATTTGTGGTAGACACAAAAGATTCAAAGAAAAATTCTGAAGATCAAAATGAAATTAATACTTTTGTAAATGACAACTTTTCTGAAATATTCTTAAAAAACAACACATTAATACCAGGAAAATCAGCAGATGTAATTTATACTATTCCAATTAGTAAGTCTTCTGAAATGTTAAGTGTTGATGGTGTTTTATTAGGATTTATAATCAATAAAGCTACAGAATCTACAACAAATCCAGCAACTATTAAATCTGAAGATACTGCATTTTTTAAAAAATATCAAGATATGGCAAAAGATACCAAATCAGCAGATGATATAAAAGAAATAGAAAAACTTTGAAAAGAATATAAACATCTTAACAAAGAAGATGGTGGTCTAGGTGGTTTCGAATTTTCTAAAGAAAAATTTACTAACTATAAAGATTTGTTAGACTTAGCTCAAAGAGTTAAAAAATCATTTCCAAAAGCATCAGAAGGAGATAGTGTTTTAGATACAGTATCAAATGTTATAGGATTTGATGCAATTGCAAATGCTGTTTATGTTCTTTCTTCTTCAATAAGTGAAGGCGATAGATCAAAACAAATTGTTCAAGTTAAAGATAGAAAAGTTAGCTTTACTGCTTCACAAAAGAAGGATACAGATAGTTACAACAACTTGAAACAAGTTTTCGAATTTTTATACCCTTACATACAAGATGAAACTTTAAAAATTAGTGGCAAAGGAGAATATTCTTCAGATTTTTTAAAAAGTCACCAACTTCTTTTCGCAATAGGTTCTACAGCAGGGTACTCACATAATTTTGTTGCTAACACTGGGGAAAACAAAAGCGTTTACACTTTAAAAACAAAAATAAATTCAGAAGTTAAAAGTCAAAATATAGAAGAAAGATTCACTTTTGAATTAATTAAAACACCTAAAAAAGAAGTAGAAAAAGCAATTGGTTACTTAAAAAATTTAGGTACACAAAAAGAAAGTGCTGTTTTTTCAGAAACCGATCAACCACAAACACTACTAAGTGGTTCTTTAGTTGTAGATGAAGCAGCTGCTACAAAAATTAAAAGCATTTTAGCAGGAACAGCAGAATTTTATATTTCTTCAGATAAAAAATTTGGTAATTATGTTTCTTCTAATTCAATACCAACAGAATCAATTGAAAAAGTAGGAAAACAACTTGTAAAAAACAATTCATTTGATATTTTCTTCTTAAATAAAGCAACTAATGAAATTGTTTCGCAAAAAGCTTCAGCTAAACTAAACAAAGATGAACTCATTTCTTTAGCTTCACCAGAAAAATATACTTCACAAAATACAAAAGCTATAATTCCTTTACAAGGCCCTAACCTATTTGCTATTCACTCTACAGAAAAAGAAGATAAAGCAACAATTGAATTTGTAAAATGATTCTTAACTTCAAAAGAAGACTGAGAAAAAGATCATAAACAACTTACACCAATGGAATTCTTTAAATCCCAAACTGACTATATTTCTCTAACTAATGAATCATTAAATGAAACCAATCCAAAATTAAGAGTTGGTTCAAAAACAGCTTTTGATGTACTTAAAAAAGCAAAAGCAAATCCAAATGACTTTGTAATTTTAGAAGATGCAGTTGATTCAAAATCTAGCACTTTTAGAGATGCAATAGTAACTACATTTACTACCGTAGCAAATAGAGAAAAAACCGGAAATAAACTAGACACATTTGACAAATTTTTAGGAACTTTAAAAACCAATCTTGGTCCTACATTTAAATAAATATGCTAATAAAAAAACTCGTTCAACATAAAAAATCCTTCTTTTTCCTTCCTATAATTTCATTTTTACCTGTTTCGTTTTTCGTCTCTTGTTCTTCAATTTTAGATTCTGCTTCACAAGTAATTTCACTAAATGATTCTTCACCAACCGAAAACTTTCCTAAAATTGGCTTTAAAATAGATACTTTTGAACAATCTCCACTAGAAGATATCAAGAATTCACAAAGTACTTATTTTAAAGAAATAGCTAAGTTTTTAGACCACTCATATCAATGAACACAAGAAGATAAAGACAGATATCAAGGACTTGCATATTCACTACCATCAAAAGAAAATACTTTTACATCTTTAGATGCCACTATAGTTAGATGAAACGATGGTGATACTCCTACAATTTCGCTAAATTATCCAGGTTGACCTAAAACCATTAATGTGAGAATCAAAGACATTGATACACCTGAAAAAGGAAAAAAAGAAGGTAATCAATATACACAAACAACAGGTTTAGAGTATGAATATGCAACAAAAGCAACAGAATTTGCAGAAAAATTAATTCCTGTTAATTCTAAAGTTACTTTTGTTTTTTCCGGTCAACATAAAAAATCATATGAAAGATTTGTTGGCTCAATTTTAATAGGTCATGATGGAATTTATAGAAATTATTCTGTAGAATCAAATCAAGCAGGTCTTTCAGTAACCACAGGAGATTATAAAAAAGTTCCGGATAAAACTTCTACTGAATTTTATTGAGGACTGGCTCAATCCGCAGTTATAGAAAATGCAATTAATAAACAATATGGTTTTTATAAATTATTAAACTCAGATACATCAACTAAAAAAATTTTACAAATGATGGCAGATGTATTTCAAACAAGAGGAACTGGTAATCTTCTTACTTTCATAAAAACTCCTGAAACTAAAGACGAAAACATAATAGATTATTTTAATTGACTAAAACAAAATAAATAAGTTATTATAAGAAAGTTAATTATGCAAGTTAATCAAGACAAAATTAATTTTATTAATAAAACAAAAGAAAAAGCTGATAAATGATTTAAGTCTCAAAAAGATAATTGAGCTATAGAAATCAAGGATTTAACTATAGATTTTGGTGAAACTTTAGCAGTTGATAAGGCTAATTTACAAATTCAAAAAGGAAAATTAGTTACATTACTTGGACCTTCTGGTTCAGGAAAAACAACAATTTTAAATGCTATAGCAGGTTTAATTACCCCGACTTCAGGAGAAATACTTTTTGAAGGTTTAGATGTTACAAAAAGTACTCCACAAGATAGAAAATTAGGTTTAGTTTTTCAAAACTATGCACTTTATCCTCATTTAAATGTTTATGATAATATCGCTTTTCCTTTAACAAATGACGCTGTTTGAAAACAAAAAACAAGAGAAAAATCTTTATATGCTAGACACCAAGCAAATGTTATTGTCTTTAAATCAAACGGTTGTTCTGAGAAGGAAATTGAAGAATATAATAAACTAATTTTTAATTATTTTGATGTTTATAAACAAGTTGAAAGACAATATAATAATCAAAAATCACATCTTTATAAAAACTTGTTTGAATTAAATAATAAAAAACATTTAATTCAGCTTTATAAAGAAACAGAAATTAAAAAATTAAATGAAAATACAATTTCTAAACTAAAAGAAATTAGAAAGAATAATTTTAATAATTATATAAATTCACAACCTAATTTAAATTCTAAATTTGCTTTGTTTTTTCACAAAATTAAATTTGCAATAAAAGACTTTCTTTCTTCTTTTAAATCAATAAAAATCAACAAAAAAGAAGTAAAAAATTCTATAAACAACATCGATTCTATTAAATCTAACGCAGAACTTCAAGACTATTTTTCTCAAGTTATTAAACAAATAAAACATAATTTTAAACAACAAAAAAATCAATTAATTCAACAAATAAAACAAGAAAAACAAAAAATTAAAAATTCAGCTGAACTGATTGAATTAAAAGAAAACAAAAAAAATATTAAAAAATCAAAACAACTAACTTTAAATTTATATTTAGATTTTGAAAAAGCACTAGTTCAAAAATATTCTTTAAATTTAACTAAATTATCAGAATCCGATAAAGAAAAATACAATAAATTTAAATCAGAAGATATTTCATTAAAAACTGCTATTAATAATGAAGTATTAAAAACTGCTGAAAAAGTAGAAATTACACAAAACTTGCATAAAAAACCAACTAAACTATCAGGTGGTCAACAACAAAGAGTAGCGATTGCTAGAGGAATAGTGAGACATCCAAAAATTTTATTAATGGATGAACCACTTTCAAATTTAGACGCTAAATTAAGAGTTCAAACTAGACAATGAATTAAAAAAATCCAGTCTGAAATAGGAATAACCACAGTTTTTGTAACTCATGACCAAGAAGAAGCTATGTCAATTTCAGACAACATTATTTGTATGTCAACTGGGAAAATACAACAAATTGGTACTCCTTTAGAACTTTATAACACTCCCAAAAATGAATTTGTTGCCAAATTTTTAGGTGTACCTGAAATGACAATTTTCACAGCAAATTTGACTACTCCAAAATATTTATTTTTATTAAACGAGCTTCAAAAAAGAAGCATTTCTTATAAGAAAAACCAAATTAGAGTAGGAATAAGAGCTGAAGATTTAATTGAAACTAACTCACAAAATTATTCTTTTAAAGGAAAAATTGAGTCTGTTGAATATTTAGGAAAAGACATTTTAGCCAAAGTTAAAGTTGAAAATGTAGAAGTATTTAATATTTTCTTGAAAAATAAGGCAAATTATGAAAAAAATGAGGACATTTTCTTCAATCTTTCCACTTCTAAGCTTCATTTATTTGATATAGATACAAGAGAGAGGCTGTAATGAATTTGTGATATAGACTTAAGTTTAAAATGTTTAAAAAAGAAACAAATTTTGAACTTGGAATCCTTCATAAACAAGAAAAGTTTTGAAAACCATTACTACTTTTATTACCCTCCATCTTAATAATTTTGTTATTTACTTTGCTTCCTTTTATATATGCAGTTAAAGAATCTGTTTTAATAAATGATGATCCTAATAACAAAGCCTCAGTACATTTTGGATTTACAGCTTTTTCAGATGTTTTACAAGATCCATTTTTTCAAATTGGGATAAGAAATTCAACTATTTTTGCCATAATTTCTCTTCCTATTACCTTGCTTATTTCGTTATTAATTTCTTCAACAATTGCAAGCATTTATAGAAAATGAGCTAGAGGTTTTTGACAAACTGTCTTCTTTTTACCCTATGTTACATCAGGGATTGCTGTCTCACTTGCCTTTTCATATGTTTTTGCTACAGAAGGCGGATTTATTAACAATTTATTTAATACAAAAACAAGATGATTAGAAAGCGGACAAGAAGATTCTTTCAACGCTTTAATAGTTATTTTATTTTCAGGTGTATGACGTTCGCTAGCTTTTCAAATTTTAATTTTAACTACAGCAATGTTATCAGTAAATCCTACACTTTACAAAGCCGCTTCTATTGATGGTGCAAGTCCTTTTAAACAGTTTTTCAAAATCACTTTACCTTCAGTTTCTAAAACAATAAACTTTTTAATCACAATGGGAATTATTGGGGGTATTAAAGTATTTCCAATTGGTATTTTTCCAGATGCTGGAACAGCAAAAAGTAATGGTGGAACAACAATTTTAATTTATATCTATCAACAAGTTAAAGATTCTGAATTTACCTATGCAGGAGTTTCTACCATTTATTTATTTGTTTATGGTTTAGCCCTTTCAATAGTGCTTAAAAAAGGAATAAATACTATATTACTTATTATTTCAAAATTAGGAGAAAGACATGTACGCAACAAAATTAAAGCTACTAATTTTTTGAAGGAATAAGTTAGCAAATTTAAAAACAAGAAAAGCAACAAACTTAATTTCTTCTCAAGTAAAAGAAGTATCTTTGTGGAAAAATGTAGTATCTTTTCTTCTTAAATTCATAGTCTTATTTGTTTTTGGTCTATTTATTATTTTCCCTTTTTACTTCATGGTTATCTATGCACTAGCACCAAAAGAGCAAGTAATTGACTCAAGGGTTTTAGTTTATTATCCACAAACATTAGAATGAAGTAATTTTTCTCAAGCTTTTGCAGAAGGTTATGGTCAAGCATTAGGTTGAACAATTCTAATTACGCTAATTTCAGTTATTGGAAAAATATTTTTTTCAATGACTTTTGGCTATGCATTTTCTTTAAAAAAATGAAAATACAAAAAAGCTTCTTGATTAATTTTTCTATCTATCTTATTGCTACCAGAAACAGCTTTATTAATAGGTCAATACAGAGTTGTAATTATTTTGTTATGAAATAAACAACCCGGAACCATTTTAGCTTTAGTAGCTCCATTTGCAGCCTCAGTTTTTTCAGGCTTTATGTTCAGAAATGCATTCGAAGAAATCTCAGATAGAATTAAAGAAGCAGCTATGGTTGATGGTTGTTCAAATATTAAATTTTTCTTCAAAGTGGCTATTCCATTAGTGAGTCCGACAATTTGAACGGTAGGTATTCTTACAGCCTTTGCAGCTTGAAATGGACTTTTATGACCACTATTGATTTTAGAAGGAAACTCTAATATTAAAGTAATTAATATTTGATTATTAGATGTTGGTAGAAATCCAGATGAAGGTGAAGGATTAATTCCTTTCTTAAAAAACATTAGAATGGCAGGAGCTATTTTAGCAATATTACCAATGTTTATAATTTATTTTGGATTTAGAAAAAGAATTCTAAGAGCAATTTCAAGACAAGGTTCAACAATTAAAGGATAAATTATGTTTTTTGAATATTATTTAAACAGTTTGAAATTAAAATATCGTAAACAAGAACATAATGCAAAATCAAAAATTCAACTTAAAACATTTTTGAAAATTTTTGGAATGTCATTAGTAGTTTGTGTAGGATTAGGGCTTACAATTTCTGCAATTTATGGTCTTGTTGTTGTTTTTATTTCCATTGGGACCATCGGAACTATATAAAATAAGCTTTTATATTTGTAAATAATTAAAATTTGTTATTATTAAATATTACAAATATTGGAGTAAAATGAACAAAAAAATTAATATTGCTATTGATGGACCATCCGGTGCAGGTAAATCTTCAATAGCACAAACTATTGCACAAAAGTATAATTATTTATTCGTAAACACAGGTTCACTTTACAGAGCTATTGCGTATTTTTGCTATAAAAATGAAGTAAAAATTGACAGTGAGAAAGAAATTTTAAAACACTGAAGCAATTCTTTTTTACAACTTTTAGAAGATGGTTCTATTTTGTTAGAAAAGCAAAAAATTGAAGATGAATTGAGATTAGATGTTATTTCTAAAAATGCTTCACAAATTGCAAAATTTCCAAAAATAAGAGAACAAGTTGTAGATATTTTAAAAGAATTTCAACAAAACCATAAAGGAATAATAATGGAAGGTAGAGATACTACATTTGTTGTTATGCCTAAAGCAGAATTAAAGATTTTTCTATGAGCTGATTCAAAAATAAGAGCAAAAAGAAGAGTTGAACAAAACAAAGAATTAAATTTAGAAACTAATTTCCAAACAATTTTAGAAGAAATTGAAAAGCGAGATCAAAATGATATGAATCGTAAAGTCAACCCTCTCCATAAGACCGAAGATTCAATTTTTATAGACTCAACACATTTAAATTTTGATCAAGTAGTTAATCAAATTTGTAAATTAATTGAACAGAAATTGCTTTAAAAATGAAGAATATCGTAGCTTTAATCGGTAAACCAAATGTTGGAAAATCAACATTATTTAATAAATTAGTAGGAAAAAAAGTTTCAATAATTCACAATAGTCCAGGTGTTACAAGAGACAGAATTTATTCAAAAGTTTCTTGATCAGGCAAAGAATTTTACTTAATTGATACTGGTGGAATTGAGGTAGAAAATAAATCTTTTCAAGAGCTTATCAGAATTCAAACACAAATCGCAATAGAAGAAGCAAACCTAATTATTTTTTTAGTAGACGGTAGAGCTGAAATTGATTCAGACGATTATTTTGTTATTGATCTTTTAAGAAAATCAAATAAAAAGGTTTTAATTGCAGCAAACAAATTAGAAGGAAATAAATTTTTTGATACAAGCATTTATTCTTTAGGTTTTGAAGAAATTTTCCCAATTTCAGCTATTCATGGCGAAGGTATTGGAGACTTATTAGATGCAACAATAAATAACTTAGATTTTGCAAAAGAGAAGGAAAAAGAAGCATTTAAACTTGCAATTATAGGAAAACCTAATGCAGGAAAATCAACTTTATTAAACACGCTGACTAAAGAAAATAGATCAATCGTTTCGCCCATCGCAGGAACTACCAGAGATTCAGTTTCTAGCTTTATAAAAATAGATAAAATGGATTTTGAAATAGTTGATACTGCTGGGATTATTAGAAAATCTAAAATAGCAGAATCTGTTGATTTTTATGCACTATTAAGAGCTTTTAATTCTTTAGATGAGGCTAATTTATCCTTGATTTTAATAGATGCTACACAAGAATTATCACATTTTGATGCTCGTTTGGCAGGTTATGCATTTGAAAAACAAAAACCCATTATTTTAGTAGTTAACAAATGAGATTTAATTGCTAAAGAAACTAACACTCAAAATATTTTTATAAAGAAAATGAAGCAAAATTACAAATTTTTAGATTGAGCCCCTATTTGTTTTATTTCTGCACAAACAGGAAGTAGAATTACTAAATTAACAGATACAATAATTCAAGTAAAGAATAATTTAGAAAAAAAAGTTTCCACAAATGCCTTAAATCAGTTTGTTTTAGATATTCAAATGCTCCAACCTCCACCAAGTGTTAGAGGTAAGAAATTAACTATTAAATTTGCTCAACAAATCCAAGCACAAATTCCTACTTTTTTATTTTTTGTTAATGACAAAAATTTAATTCATTTCTCCTATCAAAGATACATAGAAAATCAATTTAGGAATTATTTTGGTTTTGAAGGTTGCCCAATAAAAATAATTTACAAAAATAATAAAGAAAAATAAAGAAAATAAAGTAAAATATAAATAATTTATCAATACAAAGGAAATCATTATGAACAAAAAAGAACTATTAGAATTAATTATGGATGAAACACAACTTTCATTTAAAGAGTGTGAAGCAGTATTAAATTCATTTTTTGATATAGTAACAGGTCAAATTAAAAGAGGAGACAAAGTTGTAATTGCAGGATTTGGAACATTTCAAGGTATTTTTAAAGAACAATCTACAGCAATTAATCCAATTACTAAATCAGAAGTTAGTATTCCAGCAAAAATGGTGGCAAAATTTAAACCTTCTAAAAATCTAAAAGATATGTTGAAATAGAAGTTTAAAATGTCAAAACCAAATAAACAAGCCAAAGAGTATTTTATTGATGATACTCAAATTAAAACTCCAACAATTCAAAGAGACGTTGAAGGTCAAAAACCAAAAGAAAACATTATTTTTTATAAAAGATTTTTAAGATTTAAAGAAAGACATAAAGCAGAAAGAGTAGCTCTATTTTTCTTGTTACTTGCTATCATTATAGTAGCAATTGTTGTAATAACTTGAATAATTATCTGATCTCAACAAGACATACACCATGATCAAGTTAGACCAGTTGCTGAAATTCTTTATAAAAATTCTGCTAGCCAACAAGCTTCTACTACAATTTTCAACACCACAACATCAGATTTTTTTACACTAATTAAAAAGTAATTTGTTATGGATGCTAAAAAAATCCGAAATTTTTCTATCATAGCACACATCGATCATGGTAAGTCCACTTTAGCAGATCGTATTTTAGAATTAACTAATGCAGTAGAAAAAAGAGAACTTCAAGCACAACATTTAGATTCTATGGATCTGGAAAAAGAACGAGGAATTACTATAAAACTAAATGCAGTGCAGCTTCATTACAAAGACTATATTTTTCATTTAATTGACACACCAGGTCATGTGGATTTTACTTATGAAGTTTCAAGGTCTTTAGCAGCTACTGAAGGTGCTTTGCTACTTGTTGATGCTACACAAGGAATTGAAGCTCAAACACTTGCAAATGTTTATTTAGCTATAGAAAATAATTTAGAAATAATTACAATAATTAATAAAATAGATTTGCCAGCAGCTGATGTTGATAGAGTTAAAGAAGAAGTAGAAAATGCTATAGGTACACCTACAGATGATGCAATTTTAATATCAGCCAAAAACGGTACTAATATTGAAGCAGTTTTAGACGCTATTGTAACTAAAATACCAGCTCCAAAAGTAGATGAAAATCATAAAGAATTAAAAGCACTTGTTTTTGATTCTTATTTTGATATTTACAGAGGAGTTATTATTTTAGTAAGAATTGTATCTGGTTCAATTAAAGTAGGCGATGAATTTAAATTTATGGCAAATGGTAAAAAATTTGGTGTTATTGAACTAGGTGTAAGAACTCCAAAAGAGCTTAAAAAAGAAGAACTTGTAGCAGGTGAAGTAGGTTGAATTGCAGCCTCAATTAGAAATGCAAAAGATGTTTCAGTTGGAGATACTATTACTTTAGTTTCTAATCCAGCAAAAGAACCTTTACCTGGTTATAAAAAATTAAAACCTGTTGTTTATACCGGATTTTATCCTGTTGATTCACAAGATTACAATTTATTAAAAGATTCATTAGAAAAAATTTCACTATCAGATTCTTCAATTAGCTATGAACCTGAGTCTTCAAAAGCTTTAGGTTTTGGTTTTAGAATCGGATTTTTAGGTCTTTTACATATGGAGATTTTGCAAGAAAGACTCGAACGTGAATTTAATTTATCAATAGTTGCCACTGCTCCTTCTGTTGAATTTAAAGTTACTAAAACAAACAAAGAGGTAGTTTCTATTTCTAATCCTAGTTTTTTTCCTGAACCTACACAAATTGAAAAAATTGAAGAACCATATATAAGAGCAACAATCTTTGTTCCTGAAGAATTTCTAGGTTCAATAATGGGTTTATGTCAAGATAAAAGAGGAGTGTATGAATCTTTAGAATACATAGACAAATCAAGAAGAAAACTAGTTTATATTCTTCCTTTATCTGAAATTATTTTTGACTTTTTTGATAAATTAAAATCTATGTCCAAGGGTTATGGTTCTTTTGAATATGAAGTAATTGGTTATCAAGAATCAAATTTAATAAAATTAGATATTTTATTAAATGGACAAAAAGTAGATGCTCTTTCAATTATTGTTCACAAAGATTTTGCATACAAAAAAGGAAGAGAATTAACAGAAAAATTAAAAGAAACTATTCCAAGACATTCATTTGAAGTTCCAGTTCAAGCTGTTATTGGCTCAAAAGTTATAGCCAGAGAAACAATAAAAGCTTATCGTAAAGATGTTACCGCTAAGTTATATGGGGGAGATGTCACTCGTCGTAAAAAACTCTTAGAAAAACAAAAAGCTGGTAAAAAACGTATGAAGTCCTTTGGTACAGTTGATGTTCCACAAGAAGCTTTTTTAGCTGTTTTAAAAACAGATACAGATAATAAAAAATAAAATCATATTAATTTATGATTTTATTTTTCTTTAAAAATGAAGAAAAATAATCTTGATATAAGATAATAACGTAAAGGAGTCTAAATGAAATATTATAAAATTTCAGAAATTGCTAAATTAGAAGCAGTGAGTCAAAAATTCATTAGAAAAGAAATAGCTAAAAAAAGTTTAATTTCTATAAAACAAAATAATAAATATTTAATTTTAGACTCAGATTATCAAGATTGAAAATTATCCTATAAAAAAGAAGTAAACAGTAATAAAAAAATAGGAAAAATTGAAGAAAAAGTTCATTTCATTGACGTGTTAAAAGAAATAAATAAATTAGACGGTTGAAATTTTAATTATAAAAATGGTTATAAATTTATAGACCTATTTTCAGGAGCAGGTGGATTATCCTGTGGTTTAGTTATGGCAGGTTTTGAGCCAATTGCTAGTGTTGAAATTATGCCTGAAGCAGTAGCAACTTATGTCTATAATTTTCAAAATAGGAACAAAAAAGAAGAACTTATTGAAACTAGAGATATTAGAGATGCTAAAGTCAAAGAAGAACTTTATAACAAATTTAAAAATACAAATATTGATCTAATAGCAGGAGGATTTCCATGCCAAGGTTTTTCTATGGCAGGAAATAGAGTAGTTGATGATCCCAGAAATAGTTTATATCTTGAAATGTTAGAAATAGTCATAAATTTGCAACCAAAATTTGTTCTTATGGAAAATGTGCAAGGTTTAAGAACAATGTTAAATGGACAAGTAGAACAAAAAATAATAAATGACTATAAAAACATAGGATATCAGATAAATGTAACTACTTTAAATAGTGCAGATTATGGAGTTGCTCAAATAAGAAAAAGAGTGATTTTTATAGCAAATAAAATTAACAAAATTAATTATTTTCCTAAACCAATATTACAACAAAAAGACTATAAAACTCTTGGTGAATGTATAGAAAAATATATGCATTTAGAAGAAAATAAAGAAATAAATCATATTTTTACAAAACATTCAAAAGAAATGGAAGAAAGAATCAAAAATACTCCAGAGGGACAAAGCGCTTACAAAAACTATTCAGATGGTTGAAAAAAATCTCCTTGAAATCAACCTAGTTGCACTATTAAAGAAAACCACGGTGGTGTCAATATCCATCCAAAATTACCACGAGTTTTAACACCAAGAGAATTAGCAGCCTTGCAATCTTTTCCAGATGATTTTATTTTTAAAGGTTCCAAAAAATGACAACTTGTACAAATTGGTAACGCCGTTCCTCCGTTGTTAGCTAAAGCGATTGGACTTGCAATTAAAAAAAGTTTGGACAAAAATAATGTATTATAGAAATTTAAAAGTATTACAAAGCAACTTTTTAGAAGATGAAAATAATTGTATTGAATCTTCAACAGCTATAGGCTTTATAATTAAAGAATTTTTAACAAGAAAACTAAAGCTTATTTAATTTTAAAAATAAATTATAAGTTTGACAAATCTTTAAAAGATCAGCAAAGAAAAAATGATTATTAGTAATATCTATTCTTTCTTTTTAAAAGAAGTTGATTTTCAACAAGGACACAAACAAGATCATAGAAATTGAAGCTCTACTTTTAATAGAAATTCAGGAAGATTGTTAATATCAAAATATTTTCCAAAATTAGACCCTAATTCTATAAGTTATCAATTAACTAAAAAATTCTTAATAAATATTATTAAAAAAAATAATAAATAATTTTTTAGTTTAAAAATAATAAAAAAAACTATATAATTCCAACTATGTTAAACCACAATCAAAATGCAATTGAATTTATTCAAATAACTAAGAAGTTTGGAGAATTTGTCGCAAATGATAATATCAACATTAATATCAAGAAAGGTACTATTCATGCCTTAATTGGTGAAAATGGTGCTGGTAAATCAACTTTAATGTCGATTTTATTTGGAATTTATACTCCAACCCAAGGTAGTATTAAAATAAATGGAAAAAGTAGTTTTATTCAAAATCCTAATGAAGCAAAAGATTTAGGAATTGGAATGGTGCATCAACATTTTAAATTAATTGATGCTTATACAAACTTAGAAAATATTATTTTAGGTAGTGAATTTTTAAAAAATAAAGTTTTTGTAGACTATGAGTTAGCAAGAATAAAAGTTTCACTATTGCAAAAAAAATATAATTTACATTTTGATTTAGATCAGAAGACTGGAGATGCAACAGTTTCAACTCAGCAAAAAGTTGAAATTATGAAAATGCTTTTTAAAGATTCTGATATTTTAGTATTTGACGAACCAACCGCTGTGTTAAATCCACAAGAAATTGAAGGATTTTTAGACATTCTTCGTTTTTTTAAAAATAGTGGAAAAACAATTATCTTCATATCTCATAAATTACATGAAGTAAAATCCGTTGCTGACGAAGCAACAGTAATTAGATTAGGAAAAGTTGTAAAACATTTTCCTTCTTTAAAAAATGTTCAAATTGATGAATTATCAGAAGCAATGGTTGGTAAAAAAGTTGTAATACCAAAAAATCAAAGTGGAATTTTATCAGACAAAACAGGCTTTCGGATGACTAATATTTTTGCTAAGCAAAACAAAGAAATTTCCAATATTAACATAGAAATTAAAGAAGGAGAAATTCTAGGTATTGCAGGTGTTGAAGGAAATGGTCAAGAAGAAATTGAGCTTGTAATTTCAGGAATTTTAAAGCCAAAAGAAGGAAAAATTGAGATTCTAGACAATTCAGGTCAGCTTGTAGATATCACAAATTTTTCAGTAAAAAACAAAAACAAAGCAGGTATTTCACACATTCCAGGTGATAGACATAAATATGCAATTGTGCTTGATTTTACTATCAGAGAAAATGCAATTATTAGAGAACTTTATAATCCAAAATTTCAAAAACTTAGTTTTATAAAAAATAAAGTTTTAAAAAATTTTTATAAAGAAATTCAACAAAAATTTGACGTACGTGGTGATGGAAGTGGAAATGCACTTGCAAGGTCTTTATCTGGTGGAAATCAACAAAAAGCAGTAGTAGGGCGTGAAATCCTTTCAGAGCATAAATTATTAGTTGTTGTTCAACCTACTAGAGGATTAGATGTTGGTGCTATTAACCAAATTTATGACTATCTTTTAGAAGAAAAAAAGAAGAAAAAATGTATTTTATTAATTTCATATGAACTTGATGAAGTTTTTGCTCTAGCAGATTCAATTATGGTTATCAATAAAGGTAAACTATCTGAAAAAAGAAGTGCAAAAAGTATGACAAGAGAACAAATAGGAATATTGATGGGAGGTGTGCATAATGACTAATGTTTTTACAAAAATAAAAGAGTTTAATTTATCAAAAATAATGAATTTTATTTTCAATAATGAGTCTATTTCAACAAGAAGAAAAGTTTTTAATTCATTATGATCTATCTTTTTTGGTCTATTAATTGCTTTTATTTTTATTTCTTCAAGTGCAAGTCCGTTCGAGGTAATCGAAGATATTTTTAATACTGCGTTTTCATCAACAAAAACTTATGATACATTATTGTTAGTTATCATTTTCACTTTTGGTGGTATAGCTGTAGGAACAGGATTTAAAGCAGGAATTTTCAATATAGGAATACCTGGTCAAATGATGACATCGGGAGGAGTAGCATTACTTATTTTAATTAATTCTGCTAAAATAAATGAACCAGTCTCAAATGGCTTTATTTTCCTAGCATTTTTAGTTGGAATTTTCTTTAGTGCTTTTATTGGTTTTATTGCAGGAGTACTAAAAGCCTTTTTCAAAATTAATGAAGTTATTTCAACTATATTACTTAATTGAATAATTTTTTACTTGTTTTATCAAATATTTTCAGCTCAATTATGAAACTTTTATAAAGGCGATGATGTTTCTCAGTCTGTAACTTTACCTACTTTTACAACTAGCAATAATTTTATAATTATGATGTTATTTATTTTGGTGATTTTTGCAACGTTAATGTGATTTGTATTCCAAAAAACTACTATTGGTTACAAAATTAAAATGTCAGGACTAAATTTAAATGCTTCAAAATATGCTGGAACAAATGAAAAAATTCTTGTTATTTCTTCTCTTTCATTTTCAGCGTTAATTGCAGGGGTTGCTGGATTTTTATGATATGTGATTTTACAAAAAAATATGCTGTTTAGTGCTAGAGCCCCATTAAAAGAAGGTTTTGATACTATTTTAATTGCACTTCTTGCTTATAATTCACCAATTGGTTCTATTTTAGTTTCTTTATTTTATTCAATAATTTTTAGCGGAAGTTCTAATTTACAAAGTATTGCTTATAATCTTGATTCAAATTCAATTTCTATTATTTTTGGTATTGTAGTTTATTTATCAGCAATTTCTATTGTATTTACAAAATTTAAACCACTTACCTTCATTTATAAAGCTTATTTACTTATAAAAGCACAGGTTTTTTGAAAATCTCAACAAAAAGAACAGTGAATAACTTTTAAAAAAGAAAAAGATAGTAAATTAAAAACTAGTTCAAAAAAAAGGAAAAATTCAGAACTTTTAGAAGAAAAAGTTCATATAGTTGAAGACAAAATAAATTACTTACAAAATCAATATAATAAACGAAATCTTGCTTTATTTACAACTTACTTTAGATTAATAATCCTTCATTTTAAACATAATTGTTTAAGTAAAAAAATCATTAAACAATCTACTGCACAACACAAATTAGAATGAAAAAAATTAAAAAAAGAATTAGAAAATGAGTTTTTAACTAACTATAAAAATATTAAAACACTAAATTCAACTCAAAAACAAATATCAGATGATGAAAAACTTGCTGAATTTAGTAAAATTCATGAAAAAAGAAAACAATTAGATGAAAAATTAAATAGTTTAGGTTATGACAAGTTAAAATACCAAAAACAAAAACACAAAGCTAATATCTTTGCTTTAAATAATTTGTTTAAGAAGGATTTAAAAGAGTTTTTAGCCATAGAAGAAAAAAAACTGTTAATTACAATAAACAAAATTAAAGCAAAAATATGTAAAAAATCTAAAAAAGAGGTTAAATAACATGGTTGAATTAGAACAAATTATAGTTTTCTTCTTTTTATTTCTTTCCATTATTATGATTGCTACTTATTCTGGCTTTTTTAGTGAAAGAGTTGGAATTGTTAATATAGCAATTGATGGTATGATGATTATAGGAGCAACATTTTTTGGTTTACTTGCACAGTCTTTTAATGCCGTTAGTCCGATAATGTCGTTAGTTGTGATATTACTAGCTTCATTAATTACAATGTTATTTTCAGCACTTCACGGACTTATTACCATAAAATTGAAGGGTAATCATATAATTTCAGGAGTTGCTATTAATTTATTAGCTGGATCAATTTCTGTTTTACTTTTAAGATTTACTGGAGCCAATGCACAAAAGTTTCAGTATGATTTAAAAGAACTAGCAGCTTCTACAGATAATTCTAGTTTTCTAAACATTATTTCTTTAAAAGTAGTTATTACAATTTTAATTTTTGTCTTCATTTTTATAGCTTTTAAGTACACAAAATGAGGTCTTAGACTAAAATCAATTGGTGAAAATCCACAAGCTGCAGATGCTGCAGGTATTAATGTTAATTTCTACAAATGACAAGGTGTTTTAATCTCAGGATTTTTAGCAGGAATCGCAGGTAGTATCTGATCACAATATTTAGGTGTAGGTTTTGGTGGAAACGTTAGTGGTTTAGGTTTTATTGCTTTAACTATTTTAATTATGGGAAGATGAAAAGTCGCTTATATAGGAATAGCTTCTATCATATTTTCTTTAATTTATTCAATTACTACAGTTATTGGTAATGGAAGTGGAATTTTCGAAAGTGTAAAAACTTACCAAAATATTTTCTATTTATTACCATATCTAGTAACGTTAATAATATTAATTTTTACATCAAAAAACACTATTGCCCCAAAAGCAGTTGGTCTCCCTTATGACAAATCATTAAGGTAGAAAATAAAAAACTTAACATTTTTTATTTTTATGGTATATTATAATTTTAAATTATACATTTAATAACTAAGGAAGGTGAATTTATGAATATTAAAAAATCATTATTATTTTTAACAGGAACAATATCAACAGTAGCATCAGTAGCAACTTTTGTTTCTTGTGGAGAAACTAATTCAACTAGACTTTTTGACAATTCTTTTGTTGCAAATAGAAAACAAGAAGTTGAAAAAGCAAAAGCAGATAAAACAGCATTTGACTTTAACACAGTTTTATTAACAGCTGGTGGTACTGTTCAAGATAAATCATTTAATCAATCAATTTGAGAAGCTGTTCAGGATCACTACATTCAAATTGGTAAAACTAGTATAAAAGATAGAGTTTCAGAAGAAACTAATAATCAGTCAGAACTTATTGGTAAATATAAAAATTTCCTTAATAGAGATCAAAACGTATGAATTTTAACTGGTTTTCAACAAGGTATAGAGTTTCCTAATTTTTTAAAACAACAAGCTCCTGATGGTAAAACATATGCTCAATTATTAGCAGAGAAAAATGTAATAATAATTGCAGTAGACTGAGATTTATCACAAGAAGATACAAACTTAATTCAGCCAGGACACTTTATTTCATTATTATACAAAACAGAAGAAGCCGGTTACATCGCGGGTTATGCTGCATCTAAATTTTTAGCATATAAATTCCCAAATGATGAAGCAAAAAGAACTATTTCTCCTTTTGGTGGTGGTCATGGAGCAGGAGTTACTGACTTTATCGCAGGGTTTTTAGCTGGAATAGCAAAATACAATAGCGATAGCCCAACTGCAAAAGTAAAAATCGCAGATGAGAAAATTAATATTGACACAGGATTTGTAGCTAATCCTACAACTTCTACACTTATAAATAATTTAGTAAGTAAATCTGCACTTATTTTTCCAGTAGCAGGTTCATTAACAAGTTCAGTAGTTGATTCAATTAAAAAATCAAATGATTCAACAAAATACTTAATAGGAGTAGATACAGATCAATCTAAAGCACTTTCTCCTGCTACAGCTTTCTTTACTTCAGTAGAAAAGCGTTTGGGAAGAACAATTTTTGAAGTATTAACTGATATTTATCTTAAAAAAGAAAATTCATCATTTTTAGGTTCATTTAGATCATTCCAGTTAAACAATCCAGCAAACGCTAGAGTTTATAAAGGAATTTCAGATGATTTTGTTGGTGTTTCTAATTCTACAGTTGCAAATGCAGACAAAGCAAAAGCTCAAGAATTTTTAGATGCAGCAACAAGAGATTTTAAAGCTCAAATCCAAGCTCATCCAACAGATTACAAAACAGTTTTAGGTATTCCTACAATGCTAATTAATGAAGATGATGCAAAAAGTAATGAAAAAGCTTTAAACAATTTAATTAAAAAAATTAACGGAACAACTACTACAGCAGCATAAAATCTATTTATAAATTAAAATTCAATAATCATTTAAAATAACACCCAATTTTGGGTGTTATTTTTAAATCAAAATATTATAAAATAATATAATTATTTAATATGTCAATAGCAATAATAGCAGAATATAATCCTTTTCATAATGGACATATTTATCAATTAAATTATGTTAAAAAATATTTTCCAAATGACAAAATTGTTGTAATCTTAAGTGGAAAATATACTCAAAGAGGCGAATTAGCAGTAGCAGATTTTGAAACTAGGAAAAAGTTTGCTTTAAAATTTGGAGCAGATGAGGTTATTAAATTACCTTTTAAATATTCTACCCAAGCAGCTCATATTTTTGCTCAAGGTGCAATAGAAATTATTGCAGAAAATAAAATAGATAAATTAATTTTCGGTTCTGAATCAGATGATATTGATCAAATGTATTTTTTAGCTACTACAATTAAAAATAATTTTGAAAAATATAATCAACTAATAAAAATATTTTTAAAACAAGGTAATTCTTTTCCAAATGCTTCAGCACTAGCTCTTAAAGAATTAACAGGCACAGTTATTACTTTACCTAATGATATTTTAGGTTTTGAATATGTTAAAGCCATTGTTTTTAATAATTATAATATTAAAGCTTATTGCTTAAAAAGAACTATTGATTTTCACTCAGAAACCCCAGATGATAATTTTGCTTCCGCATCTTATTTACGTAAATTCATCTATAAAAATGAAGACATTTCACAATATAGTCCTATGAAATTTTCTTCTATTCCTGATAGAATCGAAAATCATTATCCAGAATTTCAAAAAATAGTTAGAGAAAAATCTTCCGAAGAATTAGCTCAAATCCATTTAGTTTCTGAAGGAATCCAAAATCTGTTTAAAAAGCATATTGATGCTCCTGATTTTGATTCTTTTATTAACAGAGTTAATTCTAAACGATATACAAGTAGTAGAATTAAAAGAGTAATGTTGTACATTTTATTGCAGATTACAAATCCTGATGAAATTGATATTTAATTTAAATTTATTCATTTATAATATAAGAATATGAAAAGTTCTAAGAAGAAAATCACAATAATTTCTTCAGTATTATTAGCATCATCTATTATTGCTATTTCTACAACTTTAGGAATAATTTATTCTAAAGCAAAAATACAAGACAAAAAGCAAGATTTAAATATTTATAAAGATAATAGTTTACACCCGCAAAATAATAAAAAAAACAAAGAAAATGAAACAAAAGATTCTTCATCTGACAGAAAAATCAATATTTCTGACAACGAAAATAATAATCAACACTTACAAAACAAATCATTAAATAATATTTCTAAAATAGCAAAAATTGATGAAGAAAATAAAGAAAAACCTTCACAAGAATCTTCACAGAACCCTCCGCTTAATAATAATTCTGAACAATCTAATTTACAAGATAAACCACAAAATAATTTAAAAGAAAAAAATCAGAGTCAAAACACAGAAAAAAGTAAAATTAACAAATCTGATAGCACTTCTAATCACAAAACACCTGATATTCCTTCAAAAAACACAGATTTAAATCATTTACATGAGCATACAAATGAATCTTCTCAAAAAGAAGAAAATAGCTCCAAATCCATAGATGTTATTCAAGAAAATCCTAACCAAAATGAAGAAAAATCAAGCAAAAACGCAATTTCTACAGAGCCTAGTAAAACTAATGCTTCTTTAGGTGAAACTAAAACAAAAGAAGAAAAAATTAAAGACGAAATTGTAAAAACAAGCACAAATACAGAAACAGTTTCGAAAGATCCTATTAATCTAAATCCACAAGATGTAGAAGCTTCACAAGACAGTGCTAAGAAAATGGAGAACGAAATTAAAAATCCAATTTCTAATCCTGTGTTACATACATCAATCCCTTTTCTTTCTATCAACAAAAATACCCCAATAGAAGAAAGTTTGAAGAATTTCTTTGAAGGCAAAAACATTGTTTCGATAACTCATCTAAATGACAAAGATGAAGAAGTTAAAAATTATAATCCAGATAATTTAATTAAAAAATTAAAAATAAGCTTTGAAAATAATTGAACAAAATTATATGATGTTGAATTTTTTAATATAGAAAACAATCTTGTAGAATATAAAATAAAAAACAATAATAATGAACTTTTATATATTCCTTTTGTTGTCAATAATGAAAATTCAGTTAAATTAGATTTAGGTGATTTATCAACACTTAATTTATATTCAGATAATTATAATGCTTTATTAGCTGCTAATAATACTGATCTTAAAAAATTATTTTTAGAAAAATCTTTTAATGAAACAAAAATTAAAGCAAAAGAAATTATTTCTAATATTTTTAATTCTTATGTTAATTCAGCAAATATTACAGATGAGCAAAAACAACAATTAGCTACAAAAATAAAGAAAAATAAAGAAAAATTAGTATTTGTTCTTTCATATTTAAATAGATGATTCAACTTTAATATAAATACCCAAAACTTTAAAAATTGACTTTTATTTTCAAATTGATTTAATAAAAATAAAAAAGTTTCAATACTAGATTATTTAATAGATTTACCTAATGATTTTAAACAATATTTACCACATTGGTATCCTTCTAGATATGATAAGAATAAAATACAGGGTGTGGTAGATAAAGATACTTATAAGTCAAAAAATATAATTACTTTTTTTGACGATAATTTTAAACCATTAGTTAATAAAACATATTTTGATGCTATAGAAAATCAGTTAAATATTTCTTCATTAGATGTAAATACTTGATTTAAGAATACAACCAAAGCATACATAATTGAAGAAAATTCAAAAAATGATGATTTGAAAACATTACAAGAATCTAACGACGAAACCAAAGCAAACAAAATTTGATTTAAGTTAAAAAATCATCCAAATTACAAAGCTTGAATTCCTGTTTTACTTACCTTACCAGAGCAAACTATTTACATAATTTCAACTATAAATTCTTTATCTGTGGGTATGTATGAAAGTTATATAGATTTAAAGAATCCTTCAAAAATAAAGGAATTAGAAGAAAAAATCAAGCAAACTGCTGTAGCTCAAAGAAGTTGGTCTGATTTTTGACCTAGGATAATTTCTAATGAGTCAAAAATGAAATTATTTAGAACTACATTAATAGTAGATGGATTTAATTTGGTTGATCAAAACCAGAAAAATAGATGATTAAATCCAAGAGTAGATTATGATATTTCTTCATACTATAACTTTTTTGGTCCATTAATTGATTATTACTCAAATTCAGAGAATCACAGAGGAGAAGTTCAAGCTTATTATGGAGAAACACAAGATATTGTTCATTTCCAAAACGCTAGAATACTAACAGATTTTGGTTGAGCAACATATTCACATGAACTCACTCATGCTTATGACAGAAGTATTTTATTCGAAAATCATCAAAGAAGATTAGATCTTGGACCCGAACTATTTGCAAGAGGTTTATTCGAATCTACTTATGAAGCAAATCAAGATTTTTTCGGTATTAATACAATCAAAGATTATTCTAATATTAAAGATAAAGAAATAACAGGAAGTAAATACAGCAGACAAACCAAATGAAATACTAAATTAACTAACACTAGTCCATATCAATTTAAATCTGAACAAGATTTACAAAATTATTTCAAAAATCTTTTTGATTTAATTTACTTACTTGAAGCTACACAAGCAAATGCACTTATAAAATTAATACAAAATAAACCAGAAAGAGCTGTTGATTTTTTAGCTAAAATTACAACATATTCAAGTGGTCAAAACAACATACAAAAACTAAATAAAGAAGAAATAAGAAGGATTAATTTAAACTCTATAAATGATTTTATAGATAACGATTTAATAATTTTTACACCGACAAACACTTTGAAATATGGTACTCAAAAGAAAGATTGATACTATCAAATTCCAATGTTTAAAGCCTTTTGAGCTACAGCCGAGAATAAATTAGGATCACCAGGAGATTATTCTTTTAGAAGAATAGCTTTTGAATTACTTGCAGCTTTTGGTTATCAAAAAGGAATGCTTCCTTATATTTCAAATATGATGTTAGAACCAGGTAAAAACAGACTCACAGATGATGAAGTATTTCAAAAAATATTCAAACTCAATAATGTAGATAATAAATATAAAACTTTTAAAGATTTTAAAAAAGCTATGTATAAAGAAGTTTTAGCAAAACAAAATAAACTTAAAAAAATCAGCGATTTTAATTATGAATATACAAAATTCCAAGGAAGTACAAAAGTAGAAGAACCTTCATTTTATTTGAAAAATTTAGAAAAAATTGTAGATGAAATACTAAATAAAGACTTTAATAATTCACATTCTTTAAAACAAGGTTATGATGATAATACAGAACTTTTTTCTTTTATAAAAGCTATGATTAATATTTACAAATGAAGTACAAAAGATTTTAAGGAAAGTATTTTTACTTAATAAATCCTATAAAAAAGAAGTAAAATAAAACCAGAAGAAATGATTCTTCTGGTTTTGTAATAATTATATTATTTACTGTAGAACTCAACAATTAGAGATTCTTTAATTTCTGGATTTAATTCTTTTCTTTCAGGTAATCTTTCAAATGTTGCTTTAAATTTATCTTTTTCTAACTTAATTCATTCAGCTGTTCTGTTTTTTTCAAGAGATTCAAGAATTTGAACATTTTTTCTAATTTTTCCTTCTTTTTTAGTTGTTAATTCAATTGTGTCTCCAACTGAAATTATCATTGAAGGAATATTAGCTTTTTTACCATTTAATAAAAAGTGACCGTGATTAACTAATTGTCTTGCTTGTCTTCTAGTTTCAGCAAATCCTGCTCTATAAACTACATTGTCTAATCTGGATTCTAATGTTTGTAAGAAAACTGTACCTGCAACTCCGTGTTTTTTTGTAGCTTTTTTGAAAGTATTTCTAAATTGTCTTTCATTAATTCCATACATAAAACGAACTTTTTGTTTTTCGTATAAGTGTAATCCATAGTCAGATAATTTAGTTTTTCTTTGCCCGTGTTGACCTGGAGCATATTTTCTTTGTCTACCTTTTGCAAACTCTTTTCCTGTTTCTAAGATAGAAAATCCATATCTTCTAGATTTTTTAAATACTGGACCTGTATAACGTGACATTTTGTTCTCCTTTATATTTTTCATTAATAAAAAGGAAAATGATTCTTTATTTGAATTTTAAATTTAATGTTTTCGGATAACAGCATTCTTACTAACAAATTTCAAGCAAATTTAAAATTTTAAAATAAATATCATTTTGCTGTTTAAATAATGTTTTAATATTTTAATAAAAATTCTTTATTTTCCAAGTAAAAAAGAAAAAAATTGTGAAAAAATGAAGAAAATTTCCTAGTCTGAACAGATAAAAATAAAAATTAATTTATAATTAAAAACAATATGTCATTTTTTAAAAGATTAAAAGAGAAAATTTTCGGGCGCAAAAAAACAGAAGAAGAAAAGCAATTAGATGAAATTGCAAAGGAAAAAAAAGAACTTGAAAAGCAAAAACAAGAATTAAAAGAAGAAAAAATTGATAAATATGTAGCTGGTCTTAGCAAAGCAAACATTTCACTTTCTGAACAATTAATAGAATTACAAAAATCTAAACTTAAAGTAGATGAAGAATATTTTGAAGAATTAGAAGAAATTTTAATAATGTCAGATATTTCTCCATTTTTTGTTGATGTTATTATAGATGAGTTGAAAAAAGAAGTAAAAAAACAAAATATTTCAGATTCAAAATTAATTAATGAATTAATTGCTGATAAAATGTATACAATCTATGCAAATAGGTCTATAATTAATACTCATTTAAATATAAAAGAAGATAGATTAAACATTATTTTAATGATTGGTGTAAATGGTTCTGGAAAGACAACATCAATTTCTAAAATAGCAAATAAGTTGAAAAAAGAAGGAAAAAAGATACTTATTGCAGCTGGAGATACATTTAGAGCTGCTGCTGTTGAACAATTAGAAATTTGAGCAAATAGAGTTGGAGCTGATATTTTAAAACCCAATCCTAATGAATTCGATCCAGGTTCTGTAGTTTATCGTGCGCTTGAAAAAGCTGAAGCAGAAAATTACGATGTTTTAATTATAGATACTGCTGGAAGGCTTCAAAATAAAGTAAACTTGATGAACGAACTTAAAAAAGTAAACAAAATTATTCAAAATAAATATCCTGATGCACCACATGAGTCATTGCTAGTTTTAGATGCAACAACAGGACAAAATGGAATTTCTCAAGCTAAACATTTTAAAGAAGCAACCCCAGTTTCAGGAATAGTTTTAACAAAAATGGATGGTACTTCAAAAGGTGGAATCATCTTTTCAATTAAAGATGAACTAGATATGGATGTTAAATTAATAGGTTTGGGTGAAAAAATAGATGATTTACAGGAATTTGATTTAGATAATTTTATTTATGCTCTTACCAAAGATTTAATTAAAGAATATGAACAACAATAAAGAATTGGATTTGCTTGAAAAAAAAGAATATTGAATGAATTTATTTAAAAAATATTCTTTTTTATTAACTCAAAATCAGAAACAAGTTTTTCACTTATATTTTGTAGAAGATCTTTCATTAAACGAAGTTGCCACAGAATTAGCAGTAACTCGTTCTGCTGTTTTTGATACTTTAAAAAAAACTAAAAATAAATTAGAAGAAATATATAAAAAACACCAAAATTAAAGGAGATAGATGGCTAAAATTAGTTTTTTTGCACTTGGAGGTCAAGACGAAAATGGAAAAAATTCCTATGTTTTAGAAATTGATAATTCAATATTTTTAATAAACACAGGAGCAAAAATTCCACTTAGTAATTCACTTGGAATCGACACTGTTATTCCAGATTTTTCATACATAGAAGAAAATTTTTCAAGAGTTCAAGGTGTTTTTTTAACAGATGCTAAAAATGAATCTTTTTCAGCACTTCCTTGATTAATAATGAAAGTACCAAAATTGAAGATTTTTTGTTCATCATTTACAAAAGCTTTGATTTTGGAAAGGCTTACTAAATACAAAATTTCAAACAATCAATATGAAATTGTTTCTTTAACTAAAAAAATCAAAATTGATGATGATGTTTATGTAAAACCAATTCAATTAGCTGGTTCTATTCCAGGAATTTATGGTTATAACTTTGAAACAGAAGATGGTTTAATTCTATTTTTATCTAACTTTATTGTTGGGAATTTAGGAATTTACGGAAATACAAATTTAAATTTTCTTAAAAAATCTTTAGAATCTGATAAACCAATTTTGATGACAATGATTGATTCATCAAGGGCTAATTATCCAGGTAAAACTATAGACAAAATATTTGCTAAAAAATTTTTAGAACAAACATTTTTAACAACAAAATCTAATTCCAGAATTATAGTAGGAGCATACGATGAAGAGATGCTTTCTATACAAGAAATCCTTGATTTAGCTTATAAATACAAAAGAAAAGTAGCCACTTATGGAAGAAACTACGATAATCTTTTAGAAATGAATCAAAGACTAGCTGAAAAGCAAAAACTAGATATTCACTATCCAGAATTTTTTGATTTCAGACAAGCAAATAAAATAGATAATTCTGTTATTTTAATAACTTCTACACCAGAAAGAATTTATCAAAGATTCTTTAGAATCTTAGAAAAAGATGATGTTTTTTTTAAGCTTAAAAAAACAGATTCAGTTATTATGTTAGCGCCACCAATTAATGGTATGGAAGTTCTACATTCAAGAGTTTTAGATGAAATAGCAAAAGTAGCAAGACAATTAGTTGATATTACAGAAACTCAATTTTATAGAACAAGACCTTCACAAGAAGACATTTATGAAGTCTTAAAAGTATTAAAACCAAAATTTTTCTTACCAATTCAAGGATTGTATAGATATTTAGTGGTGGCAGGAAAAACTGCAGAACGTGCAGGAGTAAAAAAAGAAAACATAATTATTTTACAAAACAAAAAAGTTGCATTTTTCCTTGATGGTGAATTGATTTCTCAAAAACACTCTATTAAAAATGGAGGTGAAGTTATTGTAGATGGTTTCGGAGTCGGGGATATTTCTACAGAAGTAATTAAAGAAAGAGAAACACTTTCTAGAGATGGAACAATCGTAGTATCAGCATTATTAGACACACAAACAAAAAAATTAATTTCTGAACTTATAATCAGCTCATATGGAATTTTAACTAAAGACAATAAAGAAAAAGTGCATAAAATTATAAACGATGTAGTTTTTACTCAGTTTTCAGCAGTTTCTAAGACAAAAATGAGTGATAATCAAATAAAAGAAATTCAAGAAAAAATACAAAAAAGTATAAAAAGAAAAATCTTTAAAGCTATAGATAAAGAACCAGTAATTATAGTTGCTTTTTATGAAAATTATTAAGTCAAATCTAGTATTAATTATTTTTAAAATTTTATTAATTATTATATTTTTATTTTTATTTATAAGTTTATTTATTAAAGTAGATGGTGTAAATACTCTAAGCAATTACTTGTTTGGAATAGCTTTGGTTGGTTTACTCCCGTTATTTATGTATGTTTTATCTTAGTTATTTTAAAGTATAAAACTACCTTCATTTTTAAAGCTTTTAGTTGAAAAAAGTGAGATATTTTCTTCATAATTTCCACTTTTTTTGCAATAAATTGAATTACTATTTATTTTCAATACTTTGTAAAAATGTCAAATTATGATCCTAAATTTTTATCTGAAAATTCAATATTAATTTGATGAAATTCTCTAACTTCATCAAACAATTCTTATCAGCCTTTTATTTGAAATGAAGGTTTTTTATCATGTTCTAGTTTTGCTTTATTTGGCAGTATATTGTCGCAATATGGTATAATTTCAATGTCTTTTTTACTACTAGTTTTAGGACTAATTTACTTTGGATATAGAACAATATCTATTGTAAAAAAGTCAAAAAAATTATCAAATTTAACAATAAATAAAGGAGTAAAACTTTAAATTAAGAAGAAAAATAAAGAACATTTAAAAATATAAAAATTTATTTTTCTTATTTATAAAAGTTTTTAAACAAATATGGAAACACTACTTTGAAAAGAAGCACAAGAAAAAATCGAAAAAGGCGTAGTTTTATTAGAATTTTTTGTTACATGATGTGGAGACTGTAAAATGATGCAACCAGTTATGGAAACTGTATCAGAACATTTCAAAGACAATAAAAATGTACAAATTATTAAAGTAAATGCAGAAGAATCAGGTTTATTTAGAAAAGCAGGTACAAGATTTGAAGTATTAAAAGTTCCAACACAATTAGTTTTAAAAGATGGAGAAATTTTATTTAAAAATTTTGAATATTGCCCAAAAGAAAAATTAATTCAAGAAGTAGAAAAAGCGCTAACTAAATAGTATGCAAGAATTAAAAAATAAAACAGCTAGATATTTAAAATACATAATTGAACTTTATATAAAAACTGGTCAGCCAGTAGGTTCAAAAAATTTAAAAACTCATTATGAATTAGATTATGCCCCTTCTTCCATTAGAAATGCAATGCTTTTCCTTGAAAATGAAGGATTTTTAGAAAAATCTCACGCATCTAGTGGTAGAATACCAACTTTAAAAGGGTATGAGTATTACGCTAAATTTTTAGCAAATGATATTAATAATGACTTACAACAAAAATTAGAAGATATCTTCGCAAAACGTAGAACTTCGATAGATGAAACTGTCTCTGAAGCAGTAAGAATTATTTCTGATATCGCAAATATAACTTTAGTTGCTACAACAAACAATACTAATGAAAAATTAATGTCAATACATTTAACAATTATTAATGAATCTTCAGGAGTTGTAGTTCTAGTAACTTCAAGCGGAAAAGTAGAAAATAAGATAATTCATTTTAATGAATCTATTTCAAAAAACGATGTTCAAATAGCAATTAGAATTTTCAAAGAAAGACTACTAGGGACGTCAATTAGCCAAATAGCCACCACGCTACAAATTTTAAGCCCAATTTTATCTCAGGAAATTAAAAATACAGATGGATTATTGAAACATTTTGTGGAGAATATTTTTAATTTTCAAATACAACACACTTCACAAATATATAATAAAAATTCTTTGATTTTAAACAAAGATATATCAAGACAAAAATTAATCGATATTTTAGAAATTATAGAAAAAAACTCTATCTGAGAATTTTTAGAAAAATTACATCCCGAAGATAAGCAAGAGACTTTAAAAATTAACATAGAATCAAAAGAAACATCTTTTATTTCTAAAAAATTTCCAGAATCTTCAAATTTGAAAGAATTAAGCATAGTAGGTTCCACTAATAAAATGAATTATTCTGCTATACTTACAGGTATCAAGTTATTAGAAGATTTTCTAAAAAATAAAGATAAAAAATTATTAAATGATAAACAAAAAAATCCCAAGTAAAAAATTTAAAGGAGCATTATGGAAAACAAAAAAAATAAATTTACAGACGAAGAATTATTAAAAGAAAGCGTTTTTGAAGATTCAACAGAAACTGAACAAGAAAACGAAGAAGATGATGAAAATCAAAACGATGAAGATACACCAGAAGAAGGATATTCAATGGCAGGTATTATCGAACTTTGACATAAACATAGAAGAGCAGAAAGAGCAAGATATGAAGCTAAGCAAGAAGCTTTAAGAAAAAAACAACAAGAAGAAAATGCACAAGATAATAAAACTACTGAAGAGTCAAAAACTGTTGAAGAAAAAGAACAACAAGAATCAGTAAAGCAAGAAACACCAAAAAAAGAAAAATCAAAGCAAGCAAAACAACAATCTAAAAAAGAATCAAAGGAAGAAAATCCAGAAGATAACAAGAAGGAAAAAGAAGAATTTTTAGAGAAAATTAGAGATTTAGAATCTAAAATTCTTAAATTAGAAGCACAACATAAAATAGCAGAATTTGAATTTAAAAATAAGATTCAAAAATTAGAAGCCAAAAGTTCTGAAAGAGTTGAAGAAATTAAAAAAGAGTTGTACGAAAAAGCAAAAGAAGAAAAAGAAAATATCAAGAAGTTTTCTTTACAAAAATTCTTAGAGTCATTTATTTCTCCCTTTTCAAATTTAAAATCAGCAATTGACTTTGGTGTTAGTACAGAAAATCCAGCGGTCTCAAACTACGTAAAAGGCTTCGAAATGTTGTATAAACAATTAGAAAATGTTTTAGAATCTTTTGGTGTACAAAAAATCGAACCTAAAAAAGGTGAACCATTTGATTCACACTTCCACAGTGTTTATCAAGTAGAAGACGTTTCAAATAATGAAACTATAATTGAAATTAAATCTATAGGTTATAAATTACATGACAGAGTTATAAAACCAGCTCTTGTAATTGTAGGAAAAAAATAATGCAAATAGATGAACTGATTAAGCAAGAACTTCAGTTAATAATTAATGGCTTGGGTTATAAAGAAAATATAGTTCTTACTCCTTCAAAATCGCATGCAGATTATTCAACAAATATTGCAATGATTATTGGTAACAAATACAAGTTAGATGTTTTAGATTTTGCTAATCAACTAATCGATAAAATTGATAAAGACAAATTATTTCTTGCCAAAGTAGAAGCTGTAAAACCAGGTTTTATAAATTTTTTTATTTCTCATTCAGCATATGCGAACATTGTAAATGATATTATTTTAAAAGATGAAAAATATGGAAATTTGAAGCAAAATCAAATATATAATGTCGAATTTGTTTCAGCCAATCCTACTGGTTACTTACATTTAGGGCACGTAAGAAGTGCAACTATTGGAGCTACATTATCTAATATTTTAGAACACGCTGGAAACAAAGTTATTCGAGAATATTACATAAACGATAATGGAGTTCAAATTGATAATTTAGCTAAATCTTTATTTGCTCGTTACCAACAAATATTTAATCCAGATTTTCCTATGCCTGATGACGGATACTTTGGAACAGATATTGTTTGAGTAGCTCAACAAATTTTTAAGCTAGTAAATAACAAATACGAAGCTCAAAGTCTTGAAAATGAAGACATTTTGAAATTTTTCAAAAAAACAGGTATTCAGATTTTTCTAGAAGAAATTAAAAAGGATTTAGCAAAAATAGACATCTTTTTTGATGTTTTTTCTTCAGAAAAGAAGCTTTATGAAACAAAACAAATAGAGCAAACTATCAATAATTTACCAGACACATATAAACAAGATGGCGCATTATGGTTAAAAACAACTAAATTTGGCGATGACAAAGATAGAGTCCTTATAAAACAAGATGGCTCATATACTTATTTTGCTCCAGATATAACTTATCATCTCCAAAAAATAAAACAGAATAAACCTGATAAATTAATCAATGTTTGAGGTGCAGATCACATAGGTTATGTTCAGAGAATGAAGTCAGCATTATCTGTTTTAGGTTATCCAAATAAAGTGGATTTTTTAATTTATCAACTTGTAAAATTAATCAAAAACAACGAAGAACTCAAAATGTCAAAAAGAAGAGGAACATCCTTCACTTTAAAGGATTTATTAGAACTTTGTTCAAAAGACGCCATTCGTTATTTTATGATTAACAGAAGCGAAAACACCAACTTAGATTTTGATTTAGATCAAGCGAATCAAATCTCAGATCAAAATCCAGTTTATATAATTCAATATTCTTATGCTAGAATTGCACAGTTACTTTTAAAATCTGATATTAAAACATACAAAGCTACTTCTTTTTCTGAAGAAAATGAAATAAAATTAATAAATACTTTAAAAGAATTCAACGAAATTATTGCAACAATTACAAAAAACTATAAAATTAATTTATTAAATCAATACTTACTTAATTTAGCGAAAACTTTTAATTCTTTTTATTCAAATACAAGAATTATTGGAAATCCCAATGAAGCAAATTTACTAGCACTAGCAAAAGCTACAGGAATTGTTCTTAAAATAGGACTAAAATTAATAGGCGTAAGTACAAAAGAAAGGATGTAAAAATGAAAACTTTAATAACTTCAGCAATTGACGCACTAAAACGAAATTCAGAACTTAGTTTTGATGATTTATTCAATATGATACTTAAAGATTTCTTACCAAAATGGAAAGAAGAGTTACCAAATTTAACTTTCGAAGATATTTTAATCAGAAAAAAAGGTGAATTATACAAACTTCTTACTGTTGACGGACATTTTATGATGGTTGGAAATAATGTTTGAAAACTAAGACACAATTTTGTTAATAATTAAAAATAAAGGAGATACTATGAAAAAATTAGTAAATGCTAAAGAAATTTTACAAAAAGCACATAAAAATGGTTATGCAGTTCCACACATTAATATTAATAACTTAGAATGAGTTAAAGTTATTCTTTCAACTTGTCAAAAACTAAATTCACCTGTAATTTTAGGAATCTCAGAAGGTGCACTTAAATATATGGGAGGCGTAAAAACAGTCTTTAATTTAGTAACAAATTTAATGGACTTTTTAAAAATCACAATTCCTGTTGTTCTTCATATTGACCATGGAACAGTTGAAACTTGTTTAGCAGCTATCAAAACAGGATTTACTTCAGTTATGTATGATGGTTCACATGAAAGTTTTGAAGTTAACTTAAAAAATACTAAAAAAGTGGTTGCTGCAGCTTCTAAAAAAGATGTTTCAGTTGAAGCAGAAGTTGGTTCTATCGGAGGAGAAGAAGACGGAGTTGTAGGGCTAGGAGAGATAGCTTCAGTAGAAGAAGCTTTAAAAATGAAGGAAGCAGGAGTAACAATGCTTGCTGCAGGTATAGGAAATATTCACGGAATTTATCCTCCAAATTGAAAATCTTTAGACTTCGACACATTAAAAACTCTTTCTTTTGCTACACAATTACCTCTAGTTTTACATGGTGGATCAGGAATTCCAACTGATCAAATCCAAGAAGCTATTAAGCTAGGAATTTCTAAAATTAACATAAATACTGAATTACAATTAGCAAATGCTAAAGGAATTACAGACTTTATTATTTCTGGAGAAATCAAAAAAGGTAAAAATTACGACCCAAGAAAAATGTATGCTCCTGGAATTAAATTAATGGAAGAAACTATTGAGAAAAAAATATTAGAATTTGGTTCAAAAGATAAAGCATAATCTATATAATTAACAATTAAATTAGTACACAATAAAGGAGATATTTAATGTTATTTAAGAAAAAAAACCAAAATCAAAACTATCAACCAGATTTTCAACAAAATCCTAATGCACCATATCCACCTCAATATCCACAACAATACCAACAAAACTATCCTCAACAAGGTTATCCACAACAAGGTTATCCTCAGCAATATCCTCCATATCAGCAACCACCTTATGGTCAGCAAATGTATCCAGGTCAGCAAGATAATAGAAATAAAAGTATAGAAAAAGAAGTAAAAAAGATCTTTGGATCTGAAACCAGAATCTTGTTAGGACAAATAATTATTTCATTACTTTGCTTCATTTTTCTTGCTTTTGTAATTGTTACAAGATTTTTAGGAACTCAATTTCCTTCAGAAAAAGCAAATAAGTTTTTTTCTAATAATGAATATAATTATGGTTTATTAATTTTCCCAATAGCTTTAGCGATTTTATTTTTCTTTAGTTTTATTAAATGTGTAATTGATCGCGGAGCTACTAAAAAAGCTATAAAAATTTTTAGAGAACAATTACAAGCAAACTCAACTGTATTTACAATGCCAGGAGTTCTGCCAAATATAGTAAAAAAACTTACTTTAAAACAAGTAACTAGAAGCTGAATAGCTGCATATTTTGTAACTGCTGGTTTAATTTTTGCTTCTGTATTATTCTTTTTAAGTACACAACCTACACAAGTAGCAGATACAGCGGGTAAAAAAATTCTTCAAGGAATTCAAGAATTAGTAGCTAACTTTTTAACTAAACACTTCCAAAATCCTCAACTAGTAGGTGGATTAATGTACGCAGGAGTAGCAGTTGTATTTGTTTTAGGTTTACTAAACTATTTAGTTATAAGAAAAAGACTTGCAAATATTGATGCTGTTTTTGGTCAAGTATACAGAAGAGAAATAGACATAGATCGTATTAGATCAAAAAGACATTTTATTTGTTTCATAATTTACGCTTGCTTAATTTTATTCCCAATTATTTTCATAGTTATTCTTTGAAGACGTAAAAGAGGGAAAAAATAAAATAATTCTTCAAAAAAGAAGAAAAAAGAGCCAATTTTGGCTCTTTTTTATTAGCTTTTTATTAGTAAACTTCTTTAACTATATCTTCAATGATTTTATTAATTTCTTCAGGTTTTTCAAAAAATAGCGCATGACCACAATCCGGAAGTGAATGCACTTTTTTGTTATTTTCTACAGCAACAGACATAATTGAATTATAAGTAACAAATAAGTCTTTTTCTCCTATAATAAATTCATAGTCATTTCTTTGTAAATAAAGACTTTTAATGTTGTTTTCAAGGTAAGAAGGATTTAAAATTTCATTTATTACCATATCTAAAAAAGCTGGCTTTCTGATAGACATAAAATTAAAAAATCTTTCTGCTGTTTTGTTTAAGTTATTTTTATATCCTAATTTATCAGCAAATACAAGTGAATCCATACTTTCATATGCTTGTTGCAAATTATCAGGTAATAGTCATTTTTGTTTAACTTTTTGACTAGTTGAATGAAGCATATCATAATTTATAGGAGCGCCTAAAATAGCTTTTTTTGCAACTTTTTCGTTAAGTAAATAAAGTGCACTAGCTCCACCTAAAGAGTGTCCAATTACTATAAAATCCTTCAAATTCATTTCTTGAGCAAATCTTTTAGCAATAAACTGATAATACTCAATACTAATAGGTTTTTTAGTGCTAGAGTGACCACAACCAGGAAAATCTAAAGCAATAATATCATAAGTTCTATTTTTAATATTATAAAGTTGTTGTGCAGATTCTCCTGATGAAGCAAAACCATGTAAAAATAAAATTTTAGGTTTATTATTATTTTCTTCGATATATGAAATTAATTCGCCGTCAATGTCAATACTTTTTCTTGTAAACATACTAGTTTATTTCCCTTCTAATTCACCGAAAAATAAAGCAATAATTTCTTCTTTTTTAATAGCACCAAAATAATATTCTAAATCTATAGAATCTAAAATTTTAGAAATATTTTCTTTAGAAAATTCTTGATCTATAAACAAATGATAAATTTCTTCTACTGGTTTTTGAGATAAAAAATCACCTTCAAAAGCAATATCATAAATTTGATTATTATCAATATTAGCAAGAATTGTTAAAATTCCACCATCTGTTTTTGCTTGAGTTTTGAAGGAAAAAGAAGGATTTTTTCCAAAAACTCACTCTTTAGATTTTTTAAATTCTCCTAATTCTTTTAATTCTTCATCATATTTTTTAGGTAATTCTTGTCTTTTTGTATGGTATTTTTGTTCAAAAAAAGAAATTAATTTTTCAATAAATTCATCGTGTCCCATTTTGAAATTTAGTTCAGATAAAATATTAGTTACACGTTGTCTAATGCTCTTAATACCTTTAGACTCTATTTTTAATTTATTTGGAATTAATACTTCTGATAGCTTTGATAAATTAGCATCAAATAAAATAGTTCCATGATGAACCATTCTGTCTTTATAAACTATTTGAGCATTACCAGATACTTTTGCTCCATTAACCACTAAATCATTTCTTCCTTTAAACCTAGCATCTAAGCCTAAAGACTGAAAAAATTCTATAATAGGTGTTAAAAATTTTTCATAATTATTGTTTTCTTTTTTTGTAATAAAAGAAAAATTAATATTTCCAAGGTCGTGATAAACAGCACCACCACCTGAAAGTCTTCTGTAAATTTCGATTTTTTCTTTTTCAACTACATCTAATTTTACTTCTTCGTAAATATTTTGGTTTTTACCAATAATAATTGCATTATCATGTTGGTAAAAATACATAATATCTTCTTTTATACTTGGATCCTTTAAAAGGAGTTCTTCCATTGGTAAAGTATAAAAAGGAGAAGTTTTTTTGGTGACATAAATAATCATAATAAATCCTTCATTTTCCTTTATTTTGCTACAAGATTAAAGTTAGTAACACTTTTAAAATAACCTATAAAATTTTCTAAATCTTCTTTTTTTAGTTTCAAACTTTGTACATTAAAAATATTTATTGTTTCATAATCTCATCTTTTTTGATATCTGTTCATATCTAAAAAATAAAGTAAGTCTTCAATAAACCATTCAAAATATCTATTTGAGTATTCAAGATTTCTTAAAGTTCCGTTTAATTCAATATCAAGTATTCTGTATTCATGTTTTTTAACAGTAAAATCAAAAGATAAATTCAATTCTTTACTGTTTTTAGTTTGTAAATCGTTCATATGTTAAATTATATATTTTTTTAATTAGTTAAATGTAATAAAAAACTTTTTAGTTTTTACATTTTCCTTTATTAGAACTGTAAAAATTTATTATAATTTCAGTTATTATGAAAATAGCAATAGTAGTAGATTCATCTACTGGACTTGATCCTCAATTAGCACATAAGTTAGATGTGTTTTTTTTACCCTTAATTATTTATGTTGATGAAAAAGAATATAAAGATGGCATTGACTTAAAAGAAGGAGAAATTTTCGAATTAATTAGTAAGAACACCAAAGTAAAAACTTCAACAACTTTACTCGGTGAAGTTCAGCAAATGATTGAAAAATTAAGTAAAGAATATGACAAAGTTATTCTTTATCCAATTAGTCAATATTTATCTTCTCAGTATCAAAATTTTGTAAATTTAGCAAGAGAATTTTCAAACGTAAAAGTAGTAAGTTCTACTAAACTTTCTCTTCTTACAGTTTTAGATATTTTAAAATTCAAAGAAAATATAGAAAATGGTGTAGATTTTGACACAGCATTTGAAGAACTAAATCAAGAAATAGAAGGGAAATTTTTACTTTTTCCACATGATAATTCATATCTAGTAAATTCAGGTCGTCTTTCTCCTTCAGCAGCAGCTTTAACCAAGTTGTTAAAGATAGTTCCAGTCATTAAATTTGAACAAGGAAGGCTTCAAAAAGAAGGAAAAGGTAACATTTTTACAAAGACAGTTTTAAAATTTTTTAAACAAACCGTGGATGAATTTGGAGAAGGATATCAAATAGTTTTACTTCATTCCAACAACGAAAATATTTCTAAAATTAAAGAAGAAATGGAAAATTATTCACAACAAAAAATTTATACCTTTAATGTTCCAGATGTGATCGCAGTTCATGCAGGACCACAAGCTTTGGCTTTTGCAGTTTTAAAAGTAGAAGAAAAACATATAAATAAAATCGTGGAGATTTTTAACTAATATGTCAAAAAATTACTTGGCTTTTTATAGGAAATATCGTCCAAAAACTTTAGCTGATGTTGTAGGTCAAGATTTTATAGTTCAAACATTAAAAAACATCATTTCTACTGATAAAATCTTTCATGCTTATTTATTTTCTGGACCTAGAGGAACGGGAAAAACTTCCATTGCTAAGATATTTGCAAGCACTATTAACTGTTCTCATAAAAGCGATTCTTTTATTCCTTGTCAAGAGTGCCAAGACAATGTAAATAATTCTTTTGACATTGTTGAAATGGATGGTGCTTCAAACAACGGAGTTGATGAAATTAGAGAACTTATTAATAATGTGAATAATTTACCAGTTAATTCTAAGTATAAAATTTACATTATTGACGAAGTTCATATGCTTTCTTCTAGTGCTTTTAATGCTTTTTTGAAAACTTTAGAAGAACCACCAAAACATATTATTTTTATTTTAGCAACAACAGAACCACAAAAAATTCCTTTAACCATTTTATCAAGAGTGCAAAGATTTAATTTTAGAAAAATAAGTGAAAAAGAAATAGTTTCCAGACTAGAATTTGTGCTTCAAAAAGAAGAAATTTCCTATGAAAATGAAGCACTTTGAGCTATTGCGCAACTTTCATACGGAAGCTTAAGAGATGCTCTTTCTATGGTAGAACAATTAAGTAATTTTTCTAGATCACAAATTCATATGGTCGATGTAGAAAATTTATTTGGTTTAACTTCCACCCAAAAACTAATTGAAATTATCAAAAAAATTGATAGTCAAGATGTTAAGCAAACATTTCATTTAATTTCTTCAGTTTTAGAAGAAGGCGCTAATCCAGTCATTTTAATTAGTTCTCTTATATCTTTAGTCAAAAATTTTATTATTTATAAAAAAACTAAAGATAGTTCACTTTTAGAAGGATTTTCACTTGATCAGATTGAAAAAATTCCATTTTCAGTTTTGTCTGCATACAAATTTCAAGACATTTTAGTGGCTACACAGAAGGAACTTCATAATTCCAATAATCCAACAATGACCATTCAATTAGCAATTCTTAAATTCTTTTCTGCTACTGATAAATCTATTGCAGAACAAACTGTTTTTAATAATGGTCCAGACCCAAGAGACATTCATCTAAAACATCTTTATGAAACTACAGATTTAAAACCCAGCAGAGAAGCTTCATTAGCTTCTATGGAAGAACTAGCTTTAGTAACAGAATTATCTTTAGATAAAAAGAAAAAACCAAGTTGATTGAATGAAATTAAAAATACTTCTAGAGTTAAACCAGAAAATTCAAATCCATTTGCAACAAACAGTTGAAAAGATGATTTTAAGCCTAATATTACTTCAAAAATGAAGCAAAATGAAGAGATAAAACCACAAAACGAAGATGCATTAACATTGCTAAATCAAGATACTCTAATTGCAGAAATTAAAAACGAATTAGAATCTCAACAACAAGATAAAGCAATTGAAATTAACAATCCTCAAGGTCTAGCGCTTTTTGAAGACAATGTTCCTGAAGAAGCTGAGGAAACAAATCAAGAAAATTTTCAATGCCAGCAAAATTTACTTCAAAATCAAGAACATTTTTATCAAGAAACTAATAATTTATATAATAATATTCCACAAACACCTAAAACAGAGGAAGTTGTTGATTATTTAAGTGAAGAACAAGTATATAATTTGTTCCGTCTATACACACAGAATATAGAACAAAATAAAAATATCAATATAAAAATAAAAAAAGAATGAAATGATAAAGTTAAATTAGCTTCGACTAATCCAGAATATTCTCTTTTTTATGAATTGCTAAAAAAATCAAAACTAATTGTTAGTTCTTCAGAATTTATTTTAGTAACTCTTGCAGAAGAAGATCCAGAATTAGAAAATTACTTTATTCAGGTGCTACAAAACCACCCCACATTGGCAATTAAAACTTTAGAATATATTTTTAAAACCCCAATGCATTTGTTTTTTATTTCAAGCAAATTAAGTAAAATAACTATTAAAAACTGAAAGGAAAATTCAACCTTTTTAAAAAATATACCAGCAGTACCTCTAACTAAACTTTCTGCAGAATCATTAAGTGATGAAAGCAGGTTGCTTGAAATTTTTCCTAACAGAAAAACACAGTCCAAAAAGAGAAAATTATCATAAACTATTAAATTAAGGAGATTATTATGAATATACAAGAATTAATGAAACAAGCACAGAAAATGCAAAAAGAAATCAAAGAAAAAGAAAAAAAATTAAATCAAGAAGAGTTTACTTTTTCAAGACATGGAATCGAATTAGTGATTTCGGGTGGAAGAGAAATCAAGAAAATTAATATTGCCCCTCAACTTGCAGATCCAGAAGATATGGAAACTCTCGAAGAACTTTTAATCATTACTATTAACGAAGCTTTGTTAGAAATTAATAAAAAACACGAAGCTCTTATGCCAAAACAAGAAGGATCTCCCTTTTAATGTTTGGTAAGGATTATGAAGAATTAATTGCTATTTTTAAGACCTTTCCAAGCGTAGGAAAAAAACAAGCAGAAAAGTTTTTTTATTTTTTATTAAATAAAGACGTTGAATTTCTTCAAAATCTTAGTCAAAGAATTATTAAACTAAAACAAAGTCTACAACCTTGCGAACGTTGTAATTTTGTATCACCCAATGTAGTTTGTTCCATTTGTTTAGACACTGATCGAAGTTCACAAATCATGTTGGTTGAAAGCTCTAGTGATGTTACAAAATTAGAAAATTTGAAATTTTATCAAGGAAAATATTTTGTTTTTGATTATAAAAAAGGTGTTCCAGAACAACATTTAAATACAAGAATTAACCAGCTAAAAAAAATTATTAAAGAAAATACAGAATTAATTGTAGCTTTTTCATTTAATATTGAAGGTTTAGTGCTAGCAAATTTTGTAACAAATCACAAAATGTTAAAAGATGTAAAAATCAGTAAATTAGCAACGGGAATTCCTTTGGGTGCACAAATTGAATATGTTGATGAATTAACATTAAAAGAAGCTATAAAGAACAGAAAATAAAGAAAAGTGAGTCAAAATGTTTATAACTTTTGAAGGAATTGATGGTTCTGGTAAATCAACAATAATTAAAAAATTTTTTAATTATTTACAAAGCCAATTTCCACAAACTGAAATTATTATAACCAGAGAACCTGGTGGTTTTGAGGTTCCTGAAGCAGAACTTATTAGGAATTTATTATTAGAAAAAAAATACGAAATTAGTAAGCTAACAGAAGTAATTTTATTTGCAGCTTCTAGAAGATTACATTTAGAAAAATTAATCTGACCTTCAATAAAAGAAGGAAAAATAGTAATTTGTGATAGATTTATTGACTCTTCAATTGCTTATCAAGGTTTTGGAAATGAAATTGATATTCAGCAAATCGAAACACTAAATAATTGAATTTCTAGCAACACACAACCAGATTTAACATTTTGATTAGATGTTCCTGTTGAAAAAGCATTCGCAAGAAAAAGTTCAGATCACGATCGTATAGAAGATAAGGGAAATGGTTTTTTTGTGAAAGTTTCCAATGGATATAAATATTTATTTGACAAATATCCTGACAGAATCATTCGTGTTGATGCTTCTAAAAACGAAGAGGCAGTTTTTGAACAAATTAAAAAAGCTTTTGAAGAAAAAAGAGAAAAATTAATAAATTTATGAAACACTTTTCAAAAATAATTGCTACTCAGAATAATCTATTTCATGCCTATTTAATTGCTAGCTTAAATGAAGAAAAAATCAACAACTATGTAGAAACTTTGCTACATAAAGTAGGCATTGATTTAAAGAAAACAAACTTAAACTTAAAGTCTTTAGACATAAAAGAAAATATAGTTAAATCAGATGTAATTAAAGCTTTTAATGATCTTTATTTTTCTTCATTTTCTGAACAAAACGATAAAATTTTACTAATCAAAAACATAGATTTAGCTAATACTTCAATTCTTAATTCAATTTTAAAAACTTTGGAAGAACCTCCAAAAAATACAATAATTATTTTAACAACCGAGCATATTGAAAGAGTTTTACCTACTATAAAATCTAGGTGCCAAGTATTTAATATTTATGAAGACGATAAAAAGCAAATTTTAAACTCTTTAAACAAAGAAAATAATTTTTATGAATACAATGCATTGTTTGTTAATATTTTCTCAAGTTTAAAAGAAATTAAAAATAACATTACAGATGATAATACAAAATTACTATCTGAAATTCAAAAATCTTTAGAAAAGAATTACAAACAAACAAATCAATTAATAAACTTTATTTATAATAAATTAACAAAAGAAAATGCCTTCTTTTTCCTTTCGGTTATAAAACTATTTTTCTTTAGTGTTTTGTCAAAAGATTTTTCCATTTTTCCTTCATTTTGAAAGGATAATTTAAAAAATTGAGAAAATAAACTAAAACAAAAAGAAAAGAATTTTGATACAAAATATTTTGAAATTATTGATTTAACAAATACTTTAATTCCATCATTAGAAACAGCTCAAAATTTCATACTACAAAAAAATAGTTTTTTAGTTAATTTATCTGAAAATCTTCAATAATTATGAAAAAAATCTCTATAGTTTCTACTCCAATTGGTAATTTAAAAGATATTACTCTTCGTGCTTTAGAAGTTTTAAACAACTCTGATATTATTTTATGCGAAGACACTCGAATAAGTATAAAATTATTAAATTACTACAAAATCAAGAATAAAACATTAATTTCCTATCATAAATTTAATGAATATAAATCTTTAGAACAAATTTCTTCATTTTTAGACCAAGGCAAAAAAATAGCTTTAATCTCAGATGCAGGAACTCCGTTGATTTCAGATCCAGGTCAAATCTTAGTAAAATATTGTCACGCAAATTCTATAGGTCTTGAAATCATCCCGGGAGCTAGTGCAGTTATTTCTTCTTTTGCTTTATCAGGTTTTGATTTACCTTTTAGTTTTGTAGGCTTTTTAAAAGAAACCTCTTCACAAAGAATAAAACAATTGCAACAATTTTTACAAGATGTATCTTACATATTTTTTGTTTCCCCTTATAAGTTAATTCCAACGCTTACAGATATAGAAAAAGTCTTTGAAAATAAAGCAAAAATATTTCTAATTAAAGAGATGACAAAGATACATGAAAAGTATTTATTTGGAACAGCAAATCAAGTAAAAGAAGCACTAGGAGAAAGTATAAAAGGCGAGTTTACCCTTGTTCTTAGAATAGAGTCCGATGTTAAATTAAAAGTTAAAAAAAATAAGTATGAAAAATACTCAAAAATTTCTGAAAAAAAAGTGATATAATAACAAAATTTAATTCAACAAAAAAAGATTTTTAATTTTAAAAGTAAATTTGAAAAGGAACATATGGAACAAGATTTTAGAGTAGAAAAAATTTTATACAATCAAGATTTTATTGAAGGAAAAATTAAAGAAATTGCTGAATGAATCAATACAACTTACAAAGATTCAAAAGAATTAGTATTGGTAGGCTTATTAAAAGGATCTATACTTTTTTTAGGACAATTAATTAAAAGTGTTAAAGTAGACCACACAATTGACTTTATAGTTGCAACTTCTTACTATGGAGGAAGCAAATCAACTGGTACAATTAAAATTGTTACAGATTTAGGACACGACATTAAAGGTAAAGATGTTTTAATTATTGAAGATATTGTTGATTCTGGAATCACTATCGAAAAAGTAATGGAACACTTAAAAACCAAACAGCCAAATAGCATAAAAGTAGCTACATTATTAAACAAATCTGCAAAAAGAAAAGTAGATTTTACACCTGACAAAATAGGTATTGAAGTCCCTGACTTATTTTTAATAGGTTATGGATTAGATTATCAAGAAAAATTTAGAAACCTACCATATATTGGAGTTCTAAAAAAAGAATTTATAGAAGATTAAAAAACCAATAGAAACTAAAGGAAATTTATGATCAAGCTAGAAAATGTCTCTTTCAGCTATTCAGAAAAACAACAAACTTGAGCTTTACAAGATATTTCTCTTCATATAAAAAGAGGGAAATACTATGCAGTTTTAGGGCACAATGGGTCTGGAAAATCAACACTTTCCAAAATTATTTCAGGAATTTATAAACCTCAAAAAGGCAAAGTTTTTATCGACGGTATTGAAATGTCTGCAAAAACTTTACCTGAAATCAGAAAAAAAATAGGAATAATTTTTCAAAATCCAGATAATCAATTTGTAGGAGCCACAGTTGAAGAAGACATTGCGTTTAGCTTGGAAAATAAATGTGTTGATCCCAAAGAAATGAAGGGAATTATCATAGATTTAGCTACAAAAGTTAATATGTTAAAGTATCTAAATAATGAACCTCAATTTCTTTCTGGAGGTCAAAAACAAAGAGTAGCAATTGCATCAATTTTAGCTTTAAATCCAGATATAATTATTTTCGACGAGATAACATCAATGTTAGATCCTAAAGGAAAATATGATGTTGTTAAAATTATTAATGCGTTAAGACAACAAGGAGATAAAACTTTAATCTCTATTACTCACAATATGAATGAAGCTATTTTAGCTGATGAGTTATTAGTCTTTTCACAAGGAAGATTAATCGCTCATGGTGAACCTAAACATATTCTAAATAACAAGGAAATTATAGAAAAAGCGAAAATTGATTCTCCTTTTATTTACAAGCTTTCTTCTTTGATTGAAGGAATTAAGCCAACTTATGATGAAGATGAATTATTGGATGTATTATGCAAATAAAAGCTAAAAATATTGTTAAAATTTTTAACAAAAAACTACCTACTGAATTAAAAGCTCTTAATAATGTTAGTGTAGAAATAAATGAAAATGAATTTATTGCAATCATAGGTCAAACAGGTTCGGGAAAAACAACATTTATTGAACATATGAATGTTTTATTAACTCCAGATGAAGGAAGTGTTGAATTTGTTTATAAAGCTACAAATCCAAAGACAAAAGAAGTAAATGTTGTAACAAACATAGTACAAAAACCCAAGTTTTATCAAAGAAAATTAAAATTTACAAAAGAAATTAGAAGAAGAGTTGGTATTGTATTTCAATTTGCTGAATACCAGCTTTTTGAACAAACTATTGAAAAAGACATAATCTTTGGTGCAGTTTCTATGGGAACTCCAAAAGAAGAAGCTAAAAAAAGAGCAAAAGAGATTATCAAACTAGTTGGGTTAGATGAATCTTATCTTCAAAAATTGCCATTTAACTTATCAGGTGGACAAAAAAGAAGAGTAGCAATTGCTGGTATTCTTGCTATGGAACCAGATATTATTTTCTTTGATGAGCCAACTGCTGGACTAGATCCTGCTGGAACAGATGATATGCTTTCGATTTTAAATAGTTTATACAAAAGTGGTAAAACAATAATTTTAGCTACACATGATTTAGATAATGTTTTAAAATGAACAAAAAGAACAATAGTTTTCAAAAATGGTGAAATTATTAAAGATGGGGATACATTTACAATACTTTCTGATAATCAGTTTTTAAAAGATAACCAAATGATGCCAACCAATTTATTATACTTTGTTGAGAAATTAAGAAAACGCGGTTTAGATATTAAAAATGTTGCATCACTAGAAGAACTAGCAGAAGAAATAAACTTGAAATTAAAAGGTAAATATGCAAATTAATGTAGGAAAATACGTACCACGAGACACTATAATTCACCGTTTAGATCCAAGATTAAAAATTGTTTTTAACATAGTTTTTGCTATCTTATTTTTTGTAATTTCTCATGTTATGACATTGTTGATTTTGCTTGCATTAACACTTGTTTTTTTCTATATCACAACCAAAAGATGAACTGATATAATAAAACTTTTAAAATTACCTGTTTTACTATTTTTATTTATGTTAGTGATTTATGGTTTCTTGATTAACCAAGAAAATGCTAATCAAATTATAGCTTCAGAAACGGAAAAAAACTTAGGCTTTAGTCTTTTAGGTCTTAATACTGAAGAAATTTATGTTTATGTTCACTGAATGAAAGTTTGACAAATTCCAAATACTTCAATCGAGTTTCAAATCGGGACTTTATCACTTGTAAGATCAGTAGTAATTGCGCTCAGAATCTATGCAATGATAATTTCAACCACAATTTTAACCTATTCTACTAAACCATTTTTACTAACTAAAGCTATTGAAGACTTGATTTTCCCACTAAGATTATTGTTTATTCCCACACATATTATTGCAATGATAGTTTCTATAGCAATTAGATTTATACCTACTTTATTATTAGAAGCAAGTAGAATTATGAAAGCACAATCTTCTCGTGGTGTGGATTTTAAAAATGGTAAGAAAAAAGATAAAGCAAAATCAATGATTACCTTGATTATACCTTTATTTGTGCTTTCTTTTTCCAGAGCAGAAGATCTTTCCAATGCTATGGAAGTAAGAGGTTATGATCCTTATGCTAAAAGAACTAAGTATCGTAAAATCAGATTTCAGTGATTTGATTACTTATTCTTATTAGCTTTAATTGCGCTTATAGCTATAGTCATTATTACAGAACAAAACGTTGGACAAATAATGAATAAATTACCATTGTTCTGAAAATATACTAACCAAAAAGTTTAAAAATTTTTTTAGGAATTATTTATGGAAAATAATCAAAAAGACTATAAAAATGAAGAAAAAGAAGCTAAAAAACAAATAGAAGAATTGCGTCAAAAACTTCATTTATGGAATCATCATTACTTTGATTTAGATAATCCTATTGTTGATGATTTAGTCTATGATCAAGAATTAAATAAACTAAAAAAATTAGAAAAAAAATATTTTTATTTATTCACTATAGAAGAAAATAATGCATCTCCAACGCAAATAGTTGGTGCAAAAACTGATGAAAGATTTCAAAAAATAAAACATAGCCAACCAATGCTTTCATTAAATAAAGCTTATACTTTTGAAGAACTGGAAAAGTTTGCTCAAAAAGCTTTAAAAATCTATCAAAATACTTCATTTTATGTAGAACCTAAAATTGACGGAATTTCTATTTCTCTTCATTATAAACAAGGAAAATTTACGCAAGCTCTTACAAGAGGTGATGGCACTACTGGTGAAGATGTTAGTCATAATATAGAAAATATTGATCAAAAATATGTTCCAAAACAAATAAATTATTTAAAAGATATTGAAATTAGAGGTGAAGTTTTTTTAGATCTTCAAAGTTTTAAAAATATGAATTTAGAACAAGAAAAGATTCAAAAACCTTTATTTTTAAACCCAAGAAATGCTGCAGCTGGAACACTTCGTAGATTAGATTCTAAAACTAACAAACTAGCAAATTTAAAAGTTTTTGTATACCAAGTTGTACAACCACAAGAGCACAATTTAGATACTGTGGCAGATAGTATAAAATTTTTGCAAACATTAGGTTTTAATACAAATAATTTAGGAAAACATAAAGAAAATATTCACCAAAGTTATCGATTAATTCAAGAAATTCAAGAAAAAGAAAACAAATTAGATTATGAAATTGATGGCGTGGTTGTCAAAGTAAACGAATTTAAACTTTATGAAGAACTAGGAACTACTTCAAAATTCCCCCACAGCGCTATTGCTTTTAAATTTTCAGATAAAGTTGTTCAAACTAAATTAAAAGACATTTTTGCAACAGTTGGAAGAACAGGAAAAATCACTTACAATGCTGTTTTAGAACCGGTTTTACTTCAAGGTTCTACTATTTCTGCAGCAACTTTACATAATTATAATTACATTAAAGATTTAGCTATAAATACTAACTCAATGGTTTATATCAAAAAAGCCGGAGAAATTATCCCTCAAGTTATTCAATCAGTAGAAAAATTTGAAAAAACTAATTTTGAAAAAATAACCAATTGTCCCGAATGTCATTCTGATTTAATAGATAGTGAAACAGGTATTGATCAGTTTTGTGTTAATCCAAATTGTTTAGGTATTCAGTTAAGAAAAATTATTCACTTTTGTTCAAAAGAAGGTTTAGATATTAAAGACTTAGGAGAGAAAAAAATTGAACTTTTTTGAGAACAAAATTTAATTAGATCTATACCTGATATTTTTAGATTAGCTACTAAAATTGAAGAAATTTCTAAACTAAAATCTTTTCAACAAAAATCGATTTTAAAGCTAATAAATGCAATAGAGAAAGCTAAACATACTACTTTAGATAAATTAATTTTTGCTTTAGGAATCAAGCACATTGGACAAAAAACAGCAAAAATGTTAGCTCAGAAAGTAGATAATTTAGAACAGTTAAAAACCTTTAATTTTGATACTTTTTTAGAAGATAAAGATATAGGTGAAAAAACTGTTGAAAGCTTAAAAAATTACTTCAAAAATGAAGCTAATTTGCAAATTATTAATGAATTAATCCAAGTAAATTTTGAAATAATAAAAGAAGAAACTCACTCCAATATTTTAGAAAATTTATCATTTGTAATTACAGGAACTTTATCTAGACCAAGAAGCCAAATTGAGTCAATTATCCTTCAAAATAAAGGAAAAGTTTCATCATCAGTGTCAAAAAATACATCATATTTAATTTTAGGTGAAAATGGAGGCTCTAAAGAAGAAAAAGCACGTAGCCTTGGTGTTAAAATTCTTTCTGAAAAAGAATTTTTTGACCTTTTAAACAACTAAATTAATTCTTTTTTGATGCATACTAATCATCAACTTAAAAACTATCAGAATTTAATTGTTATTTAAATTTAGTAAATAGAATTATATTATTTTTTAAAATAAACAAATTACAAAAAACTTACTTTTTTAAAAGTAAGTTTTTTTAAATACACTGTTTGGTTTTAAAGTTCATCAATTTTTTCTAGCACTGCAACAGATTGAATAGAATCTTTAGGTTTTAAAGTAATTAATTTAACACCTTTTGTATTTCTAGAAATATCGTTGCATTGTTCTAATGAAGTTCTAATTACTATTCCTTGTTTAGTTAAAATTAAGATTTCTTCATCACCTTTTACACAAGAAATAAAAGCTAATTCACCCGCTTTTTCAGTTTTTAGAGTAATAACTCCTTTACCTCCACGAGCAGTTTTTCTATATTCATCAATATGAGTTTTTTTACCAAATCCTTCTTGACCAAGAACAAAAACAGTTGAACCTTGATCAGTTGATGAAGCACCTACAACTACTTCATTTTCAGCTAGTGCAATTGCTTTAACTCCCATAGATTTTCTAGATAATGATCTAAAGGTTTGATTATCAAATCTAACTGATCTACCATTAGAAGCTCCGATTATGATTTCAGATTCTTCAGTAGTAATAAACGCAGTTAAAAGTTCATCATTTTCCTTCAAATTCAAGGCAATTAGTCCATTTTTTGAAATTCTTTTGTATAGAGATAGACTTGTTTTTTTAATAATTCCAAGTTTTGAAACTGTTACTAAATATAAATTATCATCTTCATAATTTTCTTGAGTTACAAGTAGAGAAACAATATCTTCGTCTTTTTCAATAGGAATTAAATTAATGAAAGGAATACCTTTTGATTGTTTTGTTAAATCAGGAATTTGGTGTGTTCTTAGTCTAAAAATCCTTGCTTTTGAAGTCAAAATAAGTAGATCACTATGTGTACTTGCTACAAGAATATTTTTTAAATTATCATCTTTGTAAGTTGTAGCTGTTGAAGAACCAGTACCACCACGATTTTGCATTCTGTATTCATCTAAGTTGATTCTTTTAATGTAATTATTTTTAGTTAAAGTAAGAACTACTTTTTGTTCCTTGATTAAATCTTCATCCACAATTCGCCCTATGCTTCCTTGAATAATTTCTGTTTTTCTCTCGTCTGCATATGTTTCAATAATTTTTTTGTGGTTATTAACAATGAGTTCAATTAATTTGTCATGTGAGTTAATAATTGAAGTAATTCTTTCAATTTCTTCTTCTAATTCCTTGATTTCTGTAATAAGTTTTTCAATAGCTAAAGAAGTTAGTCTTCCTAAACGCATATCTACAATGGCTTTAGTTTGAGCTTCATTTAAATCGAATCTTTGACCTAATGTAGCTTGAGCTTCAGCATCAGATTTTGAACCTCTAATGATTTTAATTACTTCATCTATGTTTTCAACTGCAATTTTTATACCTAATAAGACATTATGTCTTTCTTTTGCTTTTTTAAGATCAAATTGCAATCCTCTAGTTACAACTTCTTCTTGATGGAGTAGATATTGGTATAAAACATCCTTCAAATTCAAGACTTTTGGTATGCCCTTTACAAGTGCAAGCATATTGATGTTGTAAGTAATTTGAAGGTCGGTTTCTTTGTAAAGTTGATTTAAAATAACTTCAGGACTAAATCCTTTTTTGATATCAAAAACAACTCTAATTCCTTTTCTATTAGTTTCATCACGAACGTCTTTAATACCTTGGATTTTTTTATCTCTAACTAGTTGAACAACTTTTTCAATTATTTGAGGTTTTTTGACTTCATATGGAATTTCATAAACAATAATTTTGCTTTTACCACTATTAAAAGTTTCAATTTTTGCTTTAGAACGAAGAACAAAAGCACCACGTCCTGTTTCATAAGCTTGTCTAATTCCCGCTGTACCTAAAATAGTAGCTCCTGTTGGAAAATCAGGTGCAGGAAGATGTTTTGCTAGTTCTTGAACAGAAATATCTGGATTTTGAGCTAATAAAATAAAGGTTTCAATTACTTCTTTTAGATTATGAGGAGGAATTTTAGTAGCCATACCAACAGCGATTCCGGATACTCCAGAGACTAATAAGTTTGGAAATCTAGCAGGTAAAACTTCTGGTTCTTGCTCACTTCCATCATAGTTTGGGACAAAGTCTACTGTGTTTTTCTTGATATCTTCTACCATTAATGAAGCAATTTTAGACATTCTTGCTTCTGTATAACGCATAGCAGCTGCTTCGTCACCATCAATTGATCCAAAGTTTCCATGTCCATCAATTAAAGGATATCTAAGAGCAAAATCTTGAGACATTCTAACCATTGAATCATAAACTGAAGCATCACCGTGTGGGTGGTATTTACCTAAAACATCACCAACAATTCTGGCTGATTTTTTATAAGCTACAGAATGTGTGATTCCAAGTTCATTCATACAGTGTAAAATCCTTCTATGCACAGGCTTTAAACCGTCTCTAACATCAGGAAGAGCACGTGAGATAATAACTGACATTGCATACTCTAAAAACGAAGTTCTAACCTCTTCTGAAATGTATTTAGGTACAATGTTGTCAACTTCTGTTTCAATTAGTTGAGAAGATACTTGGAATCCTTCTTTGTTTTGCTCTAATTCTTCTTCATCTTCATCAACTTCTTCTTCAGAGTCTTGACTAAAAACAGTTTTTACTTCATCATCGTAAACTTCATAATCGTTTTCTTTGATTTCTTTTTCTTCATTTTGATTTATTTTTGATTCTTCATCATCATTTTTGAAATACATAATTTTCCTATAAAAACCTTTATTATAATATTTTAAAATTATAACAAATTATTATTATATAATTAACAAATACAGCCAGATTTTAAAAGAAAATTAGTTAAAAAATAAGAATAATTTAAAAATCTTAAGTTTTTAAAATTAAGGAAGCAAAATGGTTAAAAAAATATATTTAGCAGCAGGTTGTTTTTGAGGAGTAGAAGCCTTTTTCCAAAGAGTAAAAGGTGTTTTAGAAACTCAAGTTTGTTATCTAAACGGAGATAAAGAAAATACAACCTATAAACAAGTATGTTCTGGTTCAGGGCATGTTGAAGCTCTTGAACTCATTTATGATTCTTCTATTTTATCTGAGCAAGAAATTTGAAATTTATTTCTAAAAATAGTTGATCCTTTTTCTTTAAATAAACAAGGAAATGATGTAGGTCTTCAGTATCGTATCGGGTTTTATTCTAATGAAGAACAACTATTAAAAGTGTTTCAAAAATTTAATAATTCCTTTGAAAATGAAGCAAAACGTCAAACAACAATTGAATTTTTACCAATTAAAAATTTAACAATTGCTGAAGAATATCATCAAAAATATTTAGATAAAAATCCTACTGGTTATTGCCATGTAGATTTAAATTCTGTACCAAAAAATTTAAAAAAATAAAGGAAATTATGAACAAAAAAGAACAACTATTAAAAGAAATAAAATTAAGAGGCATCTTAAAAGAAATTAGTGACGAACAAAAGCTATTAAATATGAAGGAAAATGAAGGTGTTTATGTAGGTTTTGATCCAACTGCCACATCCTTACATTTAGGTAATTACATCCTTATTAATTTACTTCAACGTTTTCAACAAGCCGGAATCAAAACAATAGCAGTTCTCGGGGGAGCTACAGGTATGATTGGAGATCCTGCTTTTGTTTCTAAAGAAAGAGTTTTACTTTCTAATGAAGCTATTATTAAAAATAAAAATTACATTAAAACACAATTAGAAAGATTTAATTTACAAGTTTTTGATAATTTTGAAATTTACAAAGATATGAATGTTTTAGACTTTCTTCGTGATGTAGGAAAAAACGTTAATGTAGCTTTATTATTAACTAAAGATTCAATTGCTTCGAGAATAAAAACTGGACTTTCTTTTACAGAGTTTTCGTACCAACTTATTCAAGCTTGAGACTTTAAATACTTATTTGATAAATTTAATATTGTAGGGCAACTCGGTGGTTCTGATCAATGAGGAAATATTGTTCAAGGTCTTGATATGATTAAAAAAACAAGTTTGAGTGACAAAAATAATTCACCTTGCTTTGCTCTTACAACCGAATTACTAACTGATGAAAATGGAAATAAATTTGGAAAAACAACATTTAATGGTGATGCTTTATGACTAGATCAAGAACTAACTTCTGCTTTTAAACTTTACCAATTTTTATTTAATTTATCAGATTTTCAAGCTGAAAAAGTTTTAAAATGATTATCATTTAAACCTTTTACAGAAATTGAAAAAATCCTTCAAAAACATAGCCAAAATAAGAAAGATAAGTTCTTACAGCACCAAGTAGCAGAAGAAATTACCTTAAATATTCATGGGCAAGATGCTCTTGATCAAAGTTTAAAAATTTCAAGTTTATTGTTTAATAATTTAAGTTTCGAATCTATCGAACAAAAAGATTTAGATGTTCTAGCCAAATCTATTGATAATTTTGAAGTAAAAGAACAAGATTTTGATTCTAATAAATTAATTGAATTAAAAATCTTGTCTTCAAAAAGAGAACTTAATGAGTTTATTCGAGATTCTGCTTTGCAAATAAATGGAGAAATTATTAAATCACAAGAACAAATTGCTTCTAATTTGAAGAAAAACTTCGATAAATTATTGATTAAAAAAGGAAAAAAATCTTTCTTTATAATTTCATTAACAAAATAAATATTTTGAAAATCCACATTAACTTAGTGGATTTTTTATTTTCTATTTTTTCTTATATTATGAATTAAAAAAGTAATATAATACAAAGTAATTATTAATAAACAAGTTATAAAAAAGTAAAGAGGAAAAAAATGATTGTTGAAAACAAGAAAAATGTAGTTTTATTTGGAATGCCAAACTGTGAAAAACTTGCACAAAAAATATCAAATATTTTACAAATACCTTTAACACAAATTGAAAAAACAAAATTTGCAGATGGAGAAGTTCTTCTTAAATCAGCAGAAACTATAAGAAATTCCACTGTATTTGTTGTAGCAAGCACACATAAACCTGTGCATGACAACATAATGGAATTGTTGATTTTTATAGACTCATTAAAAAGAGCTTATGCAAGAGATATTATTGTTATTTTATCTTATTTTGGATATGCAAGACAAGATCGAAAATCTACTGGTAGACAACCAATTACAGCAAAATTAATTGCCAACTTATTAGAGACTGCAGGAGCAACAAAAATCATTTCAGTTGATCTCCATAATCCTTCAATTCAAGGATTCTTTAACATTTCAGTCGATGAATTAAGAGGACAATATATTCTGGCTAAAAAAATCAGAGAAAAAAATAAAGCATACACAATTGTTTCCCCAGATCATGGTGGAGCTGTTAGAGCTAGGTTGTTAGCCGAGCTATTAAATGAAAATACTAAAATTGCAATTATTGATAAAAGAAGAGTTGGAACTAATCAAATCGAAGCTCACGGAATTATCGGTGATATTGAAGCAAAAGATACAATAATTATTGATGATATTATTGATACTGGTGGAACAATAATTAAAGCAGCTGATTTGTTAAAAGAGCATGGTGCTAAGTCAGTTACTGTAGTTGCAACACATGGTTTATTTTCTAAAGGTTTTGAAGTTTTTGAAAACTCACCCAATGTTGATAAAGTTATAATAACAAATTCAGTAGATAATTCAGAACTACAACAAAAGTTTTCTAAATTAGAAGTAGCTTGTTTATCTGAATTCATAGCAGATGCAATTAAAGCTTGTGTTTATTCAACTTCTATTTCTTCCATTTATACTCATCTTAAGGATGATTTGAAGAAATAATGCTTGATTTTAAAGAAAAAACAAGGCAATTAGTCAATAACGAACAAATATTTTGAAAACTCGAACAATATGTAAATTTGATTGAAGAAAAAAATAAAGTTATGAATTTAACAGGCTTTTCAGAAGATCAATTATGAAAAGAAGGAATTTATGAATCTATTATTTGTCTTCAACCAATTATAAAAAATAATAAAAATTCACAATCTTTACTAGATGTAGGAGCAGGCGCAGGCTTCCCCTCAATTCCATTTTTAATTTTTAATACTAGTATAAAACTAACTATTATTGAAAAACTCAAAAAAAGATGTAATTTTTTAGAACTTGTTAAAGAAAAATTAAATTTAGACTTTGAGATTATCAATGATTCAGTTTCTAATTTAGATAAAAATTTTGATTTTATAACTGCAAGAGCTGTAGGTAGTATAAATTTTTTATTTAAAATCACAAAAAAGCTTCAAAAACCAACAACTTCTTTTATTTATATAAAAGGTCCAAAAGTTTTTGAAGAAATTTTAGAAGCAAAAAATGCATTAATTAAATTTGATTATAAAGTAGAAAAAATAAATTCTGATATGGATAAACAAATATTTATATTCAGAGCTCAAAAGAAGTAAATATGAATTGACAATTTGTAAAACCCACTCCAAAATATAGTTCAAAATACGAAATTAGCTTCAAAAATGAAGCTAATTTATTTCCTTCAATTTCAAAATTAACAAAAGATAGTTTTAAAATTTATGAATCTAATGACAAATTATTTTGAGAATTTTTATTAGTTGATGAAGATAATGAATTTAAAGAAGTAGGAGCTTATTTAAATATAGTTAAAGAAGAAAAACAAGCTTTTTTTACTATAAATATAAAAATTAATTCTTTACTAAATGAAGAAAAATGAAGCATTTTAATTTTTGAATATATCCATTGCTTTTTTCAAGAAGTTTTAAAGTTCGAACAAAAATTAATTAATTTAAAACTAGATTCAAAATTTTTTAATTTAATAAAAAATGACTTTAATTTTCAAGAAGTTACCAAGCAAAACGAAAAATACTTAGTTTTACTTGATACAAAAATCAGTTATAGTTTTTCTGATGTACACACTCACCCATTTTTAGAATATTATTCCGAACCCAAACAAGAAATTGAAGAAAATATTAAAAATAACCTAAAAACATTGTTTTTAATTGGAACTTCTTGAAAAGATAATGAAGAAATTGTTTCTTATTTAGATAAGCAAAAAAATTTATTCGCATTAATAGGAATTCATCCAAATAATGTTCAAAAAGAAGACAATTATGAACAATTGGAAGAACTTTTACTAAAAAATTCCAATGTTGTAGGAATTGGAGAAGTTGGTTTAGATCTTTATTATGAAGAAAGCCCAAGCCTTGATCTACAAATTCAAAGTCTAATTAAACAAATAGAAATTGCTAAAAAATATGAAAAAACAGTTATGCTTCATATAAGAGAAAATGCGAATGAAAAAGATTTTTTCTTGTTTAAACAGATAAAGAAAATAATTACAAATTATCTAGATGTTAACTTTATTTTTCATAATTTTTCAGGTAATTTGGAAATATATAATGAATTTAATAAGTTTTCAAATGTCTTTTTTTCATTTTCAGGAGTGATTACTTATAAAAATAATAAAGAGGCTAGAAAAATTTTAGAAATTATGGATTTAGATAAATTATTATTAGAAACAGATGCTCCTTATTTATCTCCTGAACCTACAAGATCTCTTTGACCAAATCACAGTTATTGCATAAAGCCAAGCTATAATTTAATTTCCAGAATTAGACAAATCAGTTTGCTTACACTAACCTCTCAAATTAACAAAAATATAGAAAGAATTTTTAAAGTAAAACTTTATGAATAATATAAAAGCCAAAAAGAAGTATGGACAAAATTTTTTAAAAGATAATTTTATAATTCAAAAAATTATTGAACTAGCAAATCCAGAAAATCAAGATATACTAGAAATTGGTCCAGGTTTGGGAGCTATTACAATTCCTTTGTTAGAAAAAGCTAAGTCTTTATTGGCTTATGAAATAGATGCAGAATTAATTGAAATTTTAAAAAACAAAATTACAAGTTCAAAATTAGAAATCAAAAACGAAGACTTTTTAAAAGCAGATTTAAATTTTAATGAGTCAAAAATTCTAGTTGCTAATTTACCTTATTACATTACAAGTGACATTTTGTTTAAAATTTTTGAGAATCTTTCTATGTTTTCGAAAATGGTAATTATGGTACAAGAAGAAGTAGCAGATAGAATTGTTGCAAAAGAAAAAACAAGTAATTTTTCCAAGTTATCTCTTGCTTGTCAGTTAGTTGCAGAAGTAAAAAAAGAACTAAAAATCCTACCATCTAGTTTTGTGCCACAACCCAAAGTTAATTCTGCTTTGGTAACTTTTGAATTTAAAAAAAATCTTGATCAACAAAATATTCAAGAATTTTTTAGTTTTACAAAAAAATGTTTTTCTATGAAAAGAAAAACATTTTATAATAATCTATCTACCTTCATAAATGAAGAAAAAATTAAAAAAATATTTAATCATTTTTCTTTAAATCATAAAATTAGACCACAAGAAATTAGTCTTGAAAATTACAAACAAATATTTGAATTTTTTAAAAACCTTTAGAAATTTGCTTGTTAACAAATGGAGAACAAATTAAATAAGTTAGTAAAGGAATAATTACAGCAACCAATGATGCCGCGGCTTTTAGGTTGTAAAAATTAGCAGATTGATCTTTACTTCCTGCAAAAGTAAATCAAGTAGAAATGGTTTGTTCTTTTGAGGCATTTAGTATAAAAGTAGGTCATAAATAATCATTTCAAGCTTGTATTGAAGAAAAGATAATGATTAAAAAATATGGCATTTTTAAATATTTTAAGTAAACATAAAAAAATCTTTGAAGTAAGTTTAAGTTATCAATCTTCATTAATTTAATTTTATTTTCAGGTACTGAAGACAATATTTTATATAAATACATAAATAAGAAAAATGAAAAAATTTGATTAATAATTAAAGGAAAAATTACGGAATTATTCAATATATTACTTTTGTATAATAAGATTTTATATCCCATATATAGTGAAATTTCTGGTGTAAGAGAAACAAAAATGAAGAATAAATAAAATATTTTTTTACTTAATTTACTGAGTTTCATGAGCCCAAATGATGCTAAAGTATACAATGAAAGTCTTAAAAAATTTATTAGCAAAACACTTAACATTGAATTCTTAAAACCATTTAAAAATAAATCATCAAGCACTTCTTTTATATTAGTCCACAAACTATCTTTTGGAGTTAAATAAACATTTGTAGACAACGTTTCACTATTACTTAAAGAAGCTTGTACTATTAAAAAATAAATAGGAAAAAGAACTAAAATAATAACAAAAGTAATTAAAGAGTATTTCAAAAGTTCAAATATTAGTTTATAACCAATATACAAGTTTTTATTAGCTAATAGTTTCATTTTTTCCTCCTTTTAATAAATGCAAAATGAATTTTCAACCTTTAGAAATTCATTTAATATATAACTTTATAAATTTTCAACGCATTAAAAAGACAGATAAAAGAAGAAAACACAAGTAAACAAAAGAGAAAAATGAAGCAGCCATAGCTAAAGAAGGATTAGCACTTACAGTAATTTTGGAAATAATATAAGAAGCGAGTGTGTCTCCGTGATAATTAGATAAATCTTTACTTCCTATTAAAACTTGAGGATATAGTAAAGCAGCAAAAATAAAGTTAGTATAAGCTATGTTAAAAATAGTAATTTTCATTTCTGGAAAATACAAGTTTTTAACCTTATCAACCATACTCAAAGAATCAATTTTTATATTTTTACTATATTTAAGGTTAATTTTATTAATTGCAAAACAAAATAGTACTGCATTAAATGGGATAGCTCTTCAAAGCTGAAATAAACATAACAAAATTATTAAAGGTGTTCTTTTATTACCGCTTACAAAGTCATAATTTCACTTTAGTAACACACTTAAAACATTTCTGTCTCCAAATAAAAGAACAAAAGCTACACTGATAGCAAATGCAGAAATAAAAAATTGTGAATAAAGTGCAGTTATAAAAATGTTTCTCGAAAGTTTTGACATTAGCGAGGATATAACTAAAGCAATCGCAAAACCTAAAATAATAGCAATAGGAGAAGCAATAAAAAATAATATAGTTGAATTTTTAATACTATCGTGAAATCTATTATCTGCCATCAAACTATGATAGCTACCAATTCCGATATGTCATTTTATTCTACTATGTTTTTCAAAGTCTTTCAAGGAATAAAAAAACGCATTAAATAAAGGATAAACAGAAAAAACAATTAAAAAAATTAACAACGGGGCAATAAGTGTAAAACCCTTCCAATTTTTCTTAATACCAGAAGAGATTTTTTTAAAAGTTTCTTCAGAAAATGAAGACAATTTAGCAAAATATTTACTTTTTTTATTCATTTTATCTTACCCTCTGACCTAAAGCATCAAACTTTAAAATATCTTCATCTTTTATTTTTAAATAAACAATAGAATTCACTTCAAAATTAATGGTTTGTAAAAATTCTAAGTTAGTTGCTTTTGTACTATTTATACTTATTAATTTATATAGTATAGATTCTCCAACAAGCTTTTTAGATTGTATTTTAAAAGGTAAATATCCTTCTTTTTCTTGGCTAGATACTAAAATTTTGTTAGATCTGACATAAAAATCAATATCATTTTCAGTCTTTAAATAATTAATTTCTGGAAAGCCTAAAAATTTTGCAACAAACAGGTTTGTAGGATTATTATATAGTTCTTCAGCACTGCCAAATTGCATAATTTTTCCTTGATTCATAACAGTAATTTGATCACTAATTTTTAAAGCGTCAGTTTGATCATGTGTTACTAAAATTATTGATAAATCAAATTCATTTTTAATTTTTTCAAGTCAATTAATTGTAGATTCCTTGATTTTAGCATCTAACGCAGCAAAAGGTTCATCCATAAAAATTAATTTTGTATTTTTAATTATAGCTTTAGCAAATGCAACTCTTTGTTTTTGCCCACCACTGATATTACTTGCTTTTTTATTAATTATTTCTTCAATTTGAAGTTTTTTTGCTATAGGTAAAAAAGACTTTTTAAAGAATTTATACAAATAATTATTTTTGAGTAAAAACAGAAATAAACTTTTATTTTTAAAGGATAAAACAAGTAATTTAGAAAGAATATGTAAATATAATAACTTACTATATAAAACTTGGTGTTTTTCTATATGAATACATTTTTTCTTGTAATTTTCAAAATCATTATCTAAATTTTGAACTTGTTTTTGCTTCAAATTTGAAGCAAAAAACTTATTTTTTACTTCGCTTCAAAAATTAAATCGTGTTTCTGACTTTCATCTTGAAGAATTTTTTGCACTTAAGTAAACATTTTTAAAGACACTTATTTCTTCATAAAGGTTATTATCTTGCATAATAAAACCAAAATTAGAAAATTCTGGGTCTTCATTTATAAGAATTTTTCCTTCTTTTGGCTTCAAAAATCCTATTAGTAAGTTCAAAAAAGTTGTTTTTCCCGAACCTGAAGGACCTAATAAAGTAATTATTTTATTTTTTTGAAACACTAAATTTTCAATGTCTAATGAAACTTGTTTCTTGTCATACTGAAATTTTAAATTTTCAATCTTAATTAAAAAATCTGTTGAGTTCATAATTTAGGAATTATTATAATAAATTAATAAACTAATTTAAATATTTAAATAAAATAAAATTAATTAGTAAAAACTCGATTTTTTTGTTTGGTTTTTCAAATAAAAATGTATAATTTAAAAACTTACTTAACCTGTTACATTATTTTTACATTATTAAAAAATAAAAAGGAATTGTGATGAGACAAACCACACTAGTAAAACATAAAGAAGTTACTAAAAAGTGATATGTTATTGACGCTGCTGGACAAGTACTTGGTAGGTTAGCAACATTAGCAGCTTCTCACTTAAGAGGTAAAACTAGCCCTAATTTCACACCAAATGTGGATATGGGAGACAATATCATTATTATAAATGCTGATAAAATAGTTTTAACAGCTAAAAAAGAAGAGCAAAAAATCTATTATTCACACTCAGGATATCCTGGTGGATTAAAAACAATAAATGCTAAAAATTTAAGAGCTAAAAAACCAATTGCTTTAATAGAAAAAGCAGTTTGAGGAATGTTACCTCACACCAAATTGGGAGATAAACAAAGAAAAAATTTATTTGTTTATGCAGGTCCAGAACATAAACATGAAGCACAAAAACCAGAAATTTTAAAGGTAGGTAAATAGTTATGGCAGATAAAAAAATTACTTATCGTGGATTAGGAAGAAGAAAATCTTCAGTTGCAAGAGTCATAATTACTCCAGGAACAGGTGAATTTAAAGTTAATAAACGTTCAGCAAAAGAATATTTAAAATTAGACCTTTTAATTCAAGAGGCATTACAACCATTAGAGATAACAAAAACAACCAATCAATGAGATATTAATGTAAATGCTTCAGGTGGTGGTTTATCAGGGCAAGCAGGAGCTATAAGATTAGGAATTGCTAGAGCATTATTAGAAGCATCTGCAGATTACCGTCCTGATTTAAAATCAAAAGGTATGTTAACTCGTGATGCACGAGCAAAAGAAAGAAAGAAATTCGGACTCAGAGCTGCACGTCGTTCAAGACAATTTTCAAAACGTTAATTTTTATAGTATAATATACATTAGCAACCTTGTTGCTAATATTATTGGGAGCGTAGCTCAGATGGTTAGAGCACACGACTGATAATCGTGAGGTCGATGGTTCGATCCCATTCGTTCCCACCATATCGTTTTTGACCAAAATACATCTTTATAAGATGTATTTTTTTAATTTTAAAAAAAGAGTATAATTTAACTCACTAATGAAGTTTTTATTATTAAATTTAAATCAGAATCAGATAAATCACTTATTTAATAGTGTAGTTTTTAATAATAACTTTGTTAATTTAAATAATTTTAATTAATTGAAACTTATAGTATTTAGTAACATAAATTATAAGTTTTGATTATTCCAAAGTTTATCAAATAATTTTTGTTGCTAAAAAAGTTTCTATTTAGATATCTAACATAGAAAGGTAATATGTATAAATCAAAATTAAATATTTTTGAAACACAAAAAGCAATTGAAAACATTAAAATATTATTTCCTAAATTTTTATCTGAGGCTTTATCTTTAACAAGAGCCACTGCACCTTTATTTGTAGAACCTCTAACAGGATTAAATGACACTTTAAATGGAGAAGCAGCTGTTTCATTTGTTCCTAAAGGTCTTGATACCAAATTAGAAATTGTTCATTCACTAGCTAAATGAAAAAGATATGCTTTAAGAGAGTACGATTTTTATGTTTATAAAGGTCTATACACTGATATGAATGCAATTAGAAAAGAAGAAATACTATCTCCTTTTCACTCATACTATGTAGACCAGTGAGACTGGGAAAAAATTATTAAAAAAGAAGACAGAAATTTAGATTACTTAAAACAAACTGTAAAAACTATTTATGATCAAATAAGAAAAACAGAAGAAGAATTAGTAAAAAAATACCCACAACTTAAAATCAAATTACCAAAAGAGCTTGTTTTTATAGACTCACAAGAACTAGAAGATTTATATCCTGAACTTAGTCCATCAGAAAGAGAAACCAAATTTTCAAAAGAAAAAGCTAAAGCTTTTTTTGTTATAAGAGTAGGTTGAAAATTAAAATCTGGACAAGTACATTCATCTAGAGCTATCGACTATGACGATTGAAATTTAAATGGAGATTTAATTTTTTATCACGAAACTTTAGATAAGGCTATCGAAATTTCTTCAATGGGTATAAGAGTAGATGCAAAAGCCTTATTAGAACAAAGTAAATTAACTAAACTAGAATTAGAAAAGAAATCAAAATTTCATAATGATCTAGTAAATGAAAACCTACCATTTTCTATTGGTGGTGGTATAGGTCAAAGTAGATTATGTATGTTTTTATTAGAAAAAGCACACATTGGAGAAGTTCAATCTAGCTACTGACCTAAAGAAATTCTTGAAAAAACCAAAAAGGAAAACATAATTTTATTGTAAAACTTTAAAAAAACAATTTTTTAGTTTATTTGTTTGGTAGTAAATTGGTAGTAAAATAATTACAGGAGGTAAATTGCAACCAAATAAATTCAAATTAATAACTTTTTTATTTATTTCATTTTTTAGATGATTTTTTATAATTCATTTATTGGTTTTTTTCTTCATTTCTATAGGCTTAATCCCACAAGGAGAGGGTTGAAATGGTTTATTTATATCATTAATTCTTCTTCCTGGATTTGGTCTAATTACTTTTTTTTCTTTAATATATCAAATATTCTTTTCACTTAAATATATTTCAACTGTAAAAAATAGAGTATTATTTATTCTATTTCCATTAATTTTTGGATTAAAACATAACAATAAATTTGATGTTATCGAACAAAGATGAGATTTTAAAAAATTTCAGTTTAGAATCTTATTTTTTTCAAAAATATTAGCCTTTTTAGTGTTTCTCTTTTACATATTTTCGACTTCTATTTTTGATGAAAAAATATATCTTAAACAAATTGTTACCTGTTTTGGAATAGTTATAATATATTGAGCAGTTGTTATGTTAGTAACTAATTTAATATTTATTCCATTTATTAAAGAAGAAAAAGAATATATAGAAAAATTAAAAAACAAATATTCATATTAAGAATAAAACAAGCTATTAAAAAATTAAAAATAAGTATAGATTATAAAATACCACAATGTATTTGTGGTATTTTATTTTCTTTACTTTTCTTCTATATTTATATTTTTGTAAAGTAAAAAATGCATATTTATAAAACAAAATAATTTAAATTATACAATTATCGAGTTTCATTAAAATAGGTATTTTTTAACATAAAGTTCTTTTACATATCTTTAAATTTCAAAAACATTATTTCACAATAAATTTAGATAATTACAGTAAAGACTCATCAATAGTATCAGTGTATTATGAAGTTCCACATTCTTAGTGGTTCAAATCGTTAATCACTGAAGAATAAATTAGTTATACGGATTTAGGAAATAACAAAGGTTTATGCGAATACATAGCTTTAGCATATAAACTATATGAATTAAACAACAAAAAATTAAATCCTAGTTGTTTTCTTTCATTAATTATTTTTGAGTTTTTTGATCTGTTCAGAATTTAAAAATAATTTTAATTCTTCTTCATTAGCTTCTTTAATATTTTGATAAGTTTTAAAGTAAGCTAAAAGTTTCTCTTGAGTGTTTATATCAATATTTAATTTATCTAAAAAAGAAGAAGTTAAAATTTTTATGTTTCTTTTTCTGTGCTTTATCTTTGCATATTTATCTACTTGGATTTGCATATTAGAAAGGAAATTGAAGGATTCTTGACTAATATTTTCAACTTTTTGACATTTTTCATTCAAGACATAACTAGTTTTATGTTGTGCATTTTTAACAATACCAAACAAAGGTACATAAATGTTTGATTCTCTCAAAGCTTGTTGTGCTTTTTTTATTTGTTGTTGTGCACCATCTACAAAAATAACATCTGGTTTTAGAAAAGTTTTAATTGAAAAGTATTTTTTGATACTTTCATACATAAAATCTAAATCTGATTTTAAAGATTTAGAAACATTAAAAAACCTATTAAATTTGTTTATATGAATACCATCAATAAAAAAGATAATTCCAGTAACTACATTTTCAAAATTAGAGTGAGAATTATCGATAATCATTATTTTATTTGCTTTTGCAATATTTAGATCATTTGCTACTTTTTTAAGGATTAAATTCTCTTTTTGTTCTTCTTTTTCAAGGATGTTTAATTTTTCTTGAACAAAAAATTTATTATTTTCTTTTGCCATTTGCATTACTTGATTGAATTTTTTGTTATTAGAAAAAACTATATTTAAATTTTTAAATTCATTGATTAAGTCCCAGTTGGCTCATGTAGATTCTAAGACAATTTGGTCAGGAATTAAATTAGTTTTATAGTAATTTTTTAAAAATATAGCAAAAGTTTCTTCCAGGTTAAAAATTAAATTTAAACTCAAATTCTTATACGAAAATAAAGTTCCATTTCTATAAAAAAGAAACGAAATAAAAACAAAAGAGCTATTTTCTTCTGCATAAATAAAATCAATGTCTTTTTGATCTGTTAAAGAAATATTATTGTTTTGGTTTTGTAAATCAGATAATGCGAGCCTAACTTTTTTTAGTTCACTGGCTCTTTCATACTGCTCTTGCTCTACGTAAAATTTTTCTTCTTCATAAATTTGCTTCAAAAAAGAAGCATTTTTCATTTTTAAAATCTTTTTACACAACTCAAATTTACTTTGTTTTTCTTCAATTGATAGATTTTCTATAGGAAGACCTTTTTCAAATTTAATTTTACTTTCTAAATATCTTTGTAAGTGCCAAGCATCAGTTTTTTTAGTAAAGGGACCAAAATAAAAATTATGTTTACTAGAAATCCTATAAGCTAATTTAATGTCTAAATTTTTGTTAATTTCAATGTAAGGATAAGTATGATCATCTTTTAGTAAAATATTAAAAGTTGGATTATATAATTTTATTCATTTATCTTCTAAGATCAAGGCATTATTTTCTGAATCCGTAATAAAAAAGTCTATATCTTCAGTTTGATTTATTAACGAATTTGTTTTGTAAGAATTAATATGACCAGTTGCGTATTGTTTCATTCTATTAAAAATATTTTTAGCTTTTCCTACATATAAAACATTTTTATTTTGGTCTAAAAATTTGTAAACTCCAAATGTTTTTGGAAATTTTTTTCGCTCAATTAGTTGTTTAAATTTTTCCATTTTCTAATTTTATTATTATATTAAATAAATATTAAAAATTGTTGTATAATTAAAATAATTTCGACTTAAAGGAAAAAATGATATTAACAGATATTGATGCTAAAAAATACAAAAAAACAGCTATTCATTTCTTTATTTTATCAATTGTAGCTTATCTTGCATTCGCAGGAATTTTAGCCTATTATGTTTATGCTAAAGTAGGTGGTACTGAGTTTGCAAGCTTCATAATTGAAGGAATTATAGTGGTTGGATTTTTAATTTTATTTGTTGTTGCTTCAGCATTTTTTGCAGGCTTTTATGTATACCATAAAGATTTAGTAAAATATAAAGAACAAGAACAACAAAGAGAATTAATTAAAGAAAAACTTTTAGAAATTCCATTAAGTGAAGAAGCAGAAGAAGTATTTAACGACGATATTCAAGAAGAAAACGACGAGCATCAAAAAGAAGACACAGAAAATTTAACTTTACAAACCCAAGAGTAAAAAACCAAGAAAAATCTTGGTTTTTTTCTTTATTTTCCTTATTTTTTGCTTTCTTTTTATTCAACTGAATTTTTTTTTATTAAAATATATAAACTATTTAATATTTATTAAATAAGAAATTTTTTATTTTTTTAACTCATTAACAAACTAAAGGAATAATTATGTCAACATATACAGTAGAAAATTTAAAAGTTTTAAAGGGACTAGAAGCGGTTAGAAAAAGACCAGGAATGTATATTGGTTCTACAGATTTTGAAGGTTTACATCACTTGGTATGAGAAATTGTAAGTAATGCAGTTGACGAAGCTCTAGCAGGTTTTGCAAAAAACATTAATGTAACTTTAGAAACAGATGGTTCTATTGTTGTTGAAGACGATGGAAGAGGAATTCCTGTCGAAAAACACGCTAGTGGACTTTCAGGTGTAGAGCTTGTGTTTACAGAACTTCACGCTGGAGGAAAATTTTCTGATGATGTTTATAAAAATTCTGGAGGACTTCATGGGGTTGGTTCTTCCGTTGTAAACGCATTAAGTAGTAAATTAATTGTTAATGTTTATAAAAATAATAAAAATTATGAAACTAAATTTATTAATGGTGGAAAAATTGAACAAAAAACAACAATAGTAGGAAATATTAACAAACAAGGTACTAGGGTTCAATTTTGACCTGATAAAAAAATCTTCGGTAATAATAATTTTTCTTTTGACTTAATATCAGAAAGACTAAGAGAAACTTGCTTTTTAATTTCAGAATTAAAAATTCATCTTGAAGACAAAACTACCTTCCAAAAAGAAGCATTTTTTTTCAAAAATGGAATTAAAGATTTCGTAGAATTTATTAATCAAGGTAAAACTGTTTTGAATAAACAAGCAGTTTTAATTGATGAAACACAAGAAAAAATAAACGTTGAACTTGCATTTCAGTACAATGATAGTTACTCAGATTCAATAATTTCTTTCGTTAACAATATAAAAACTAAATCTGGTGGAACTCATGAATTAGGTTTAAAACAAGGTCTAGTAAGAGTTTTCAACGATTTTGCACAACAAAAAAATATCTTTAAAAATAAAGCAAATTCACTAGATATTTTGGATATTAAAGAAGGATTAACTCTTATTTTATCTTTAAAAATACCTGAATTTTTACTTGAATTTGTTGGGCAAACTAAAGATAAATTAGGAACACAAATTGCTAAAACAGTTGTTGAAGACATTACTTATAAGCAAATTCTTTTATGACTCAGCAAAAACCAACAAGAAGCTAATAAAATTCTTAATAAAATTAAAGATGCTTATGATCAAAGAGTTTCAAGTAAGCTTTCCAAAATTGAGTCTAAGAAATCCAAAGATGCTTCAAAAGAGAAGAAAATTCTTTCCGGAAAGCTGGCTCCAGCACAATCAAAAAATAAGCTAGAAAAGGAACTTTTCATTGTCGAAGGCGAATCGGCAGGAGGTAGTGCAAAATTAGGGAGAGACCGTAAGTTTCAAGCTATTTTACCTTTAAAAGGAAAGATAATTAATGCTGAAAAAACAAGATTAATTGACTTATTAAAAAATAATGAAATTGTAGCCATTATTAGTAGTTTAGGTACAGGAATTGGACAAGATTTTAATATTAATAATTTAGAATATAACAAAATTATTATTATGACCGATGCTGATACTGATGGTGCTCATATTCAAATCCTTCTTTTAACCTTTATTTTTAGGTATATGAAGGAATTAATTGAAAAAAATCACGTTTATATAGCTCAACCCCCTCTTTATAAAATTAGCTTTAAAAATAAAGAATCTTTATATGCTTGAAATGAAGCAGAGTTAAAACAAATCACCCAAAACAGAACTAATTTTGATATTCAAAGATACAAAGGTTTGGGAGAAATGAATGCTGAACAACTTTGAGATACAACAATGAATCCAGAAAAAAGAACACTAATTAAAGTACAAATTCAAGATTTAGCTATAGCAGAAAGAAGAATTTTTACTTTAATGGGAGACAAAATAGATATTAGAAAAGAGTGAATTCAAAAAAACGTAAATTTTTCTTTAGACGATGATTTTATTATAAATTTAACTGACAATGAGGACTTAAATAATGAAGAAACAAGATAATAAAATGAAGCAAAATGAAGAACAATTAATAGTAAATTCACTTGATTCTATAGTTTCAGAACGTTTTGTTAGATACTCAAAATATGTTATTCAACAAAGAGCTATTCCTGATGTTAGAGATGGTTTAAAACCTGTACAAAGACGGATTTTATACTCAATGTGAATGTTAGGTCTCAAAAATGATAAACCTTTTAAAAAATCAGCCAGAATTGTCGGTGATGTAATTGGTAAGTACCATCCACACGGTGATTCTTCAATTTATGAAGCGTTAATTCGTATGGCTCAAGAATGAAAAATGAATCTCCCTTTAGTAGAAATGCATGGAAATAAAGGTTCAATTGATGATGATCCAGCAGCGGCTATGCGTTATACCGAAACACGTTTAGAAGCTGTTGCTAATTTAATGTTAGAAATTATTAACAAAAAAACAGTAAATTTTGTTCCTAATTTTGATGATTCAGAAAAAGAGCCAACAGTTTTACCAGTTTTATTTCCTAATTTATTAGTAAATGGAACTAAAGGAATTGCTTCAGGATTTGCTACAGATATTCCACCTCATAATTTATCGGAAGTAATTGATGCATGTGTAGAGATGCTCAAAAACAAAGCAACACCACATTCTAAATTAAGGCAAATAATCAAAGGCCCAGATTTTCCAACTGGTGGAATTATTTATGATACAAAAGGAATTGATGAAGCATTTTCTACAGGTCAAGGAAAAGTAATTTTAGTTTCCAAATATAAAATAATGGATGAAAATAAACACAAAGCAATTGAAATAACAGAAATTCCGTTTTCAGTAATAAAAGCAGAACTCGTTAAACAAATAGATGAAATTAGATTTGAGAAGAAAATTGAAGGAATTTCAGATGTAATTGATCAATCAGATAGAAAAGGAATTTCTATTATGATTGAGCTTGAAAAAGAAGCAAATATTGAATTAATTTTAAATTATTTACTTCAGAAAACGCAGATGCAAATTAGTTATTCATATAATTCAGTAGCTATTCACAATAATACTCCAAAACTTTTATCTATACCTAAAATGCTAGATTATTATTTAGATCATTTAAGAGACATTAAAACAAAAGAAATTCAATTTGACTTGTTTAAGAATAAACAAAGACTCGAAATTGTAGAAGGTTTTTTAAGAGTTGCAGATATCACAGATCAAGTAATTAAAATCATTAGAAATTCTGATAATTCCAAACAAGGAGTAATTGAAGCCCTAGTCAAAAACTTTAGTTTTAGTATTTTACAAGCAACTGCAATTGCCGAAATGAGATTGTATAGACTTTCTAGAATTGACCAGCAAAATTATTTAAATGAAAAAAATAACTTAATTCAACAAGTAGCTAATTTAAATAATTTACTTGAAAATGAAGGTGATTTTAGCAAATATTTAATCTCTATTTTAAAAGACATTAAAACTAAATTTGGAACGCCAAGAAAAACTGAAATTATTAATCAAACTTTTAAAATAGAAATTAATCAAGAAGAACTAATCAAAAATGAAGAAGCATATTTTGTAGTTACTAAACAAGGTTTATACAAAAAGATGTCAAACAAAGTTTTTGAATCTAACGACATTTCTAATATTGTTTTAAAAGAACAAGATTATTTTGTATTTGTAAACAAAATCCAAACTAAAAATAAATTATTAATTTTTACATCACTAGGAAATTACATTTTTATTCCCTTACACACTATTGAAGATTCAACTTTTAAATCAACTTGGTCTGATTTACAAATAGATTATTTATTAAAAAAGGATGAATTCATAATTTCAGTAATCGAAGTATCAGAATTTAGTGAAAATTATTTTATAACTTTAATTACTAAAAATGGTTTGGGTAAAAGAATTTCATTAAAAGATTTAGAAGTTTCTAGGTTCAAAAAAACTATTTTAGCTATAAAAATAAAGCAAGATGATCAAGTAGTAGGAGCAAAACTAAGTGATAATTATCAAGATATTGCACTGTTTACAAACCAAAATAGAGCTTCTAGATACAGTGAAATAGAAATTCCAATTTACGGAACAAATTCATCAGGAGTTAGAGTACTGAAGCTTAAAGATGGCGAATTTATAAATCATTTTGTTTTAGGACAATCAGATAATGAATTTGTATTGGTGGCAAAAACAGGTTATATTAGAAAAATGAATTTAAGTTCTATTTTTTATGGAAACAAAAATAGTCAAGCTAAAAATTACTTAGAATCTAAATTTTCTCACTTAGAAATTGTTAATATTGTTGAATTTAAAACTGATGCAATTTGCTTCATTTTTGAAGAACCTAACAAGATTTCCAGGCAGGAAATTCAAGAGTTACAAATTGATTCTGACAAGTTTTCAAACTTAAAAAATCCATTTATATATTACATTTATATAAATCAACTCAATAATAGTTTGAAAAACGAAGAAAAATATAATAAAATTGAAGCTAAAAAGTTAGAAAAAGTAAGTTCTAAATCAAGAAATTACAAAGAAAAAGAAAGCAAAGTAGAAGAAAAAGTAGAACAAAAAGAAGCTAAACCAGTTTCTTCCAAGCCTTTTGATATTGATAATGCAGTAAAAAAAGTAAAAGACAAACTTAAAGAAATTGATGAGCTAGATATAGATGCATTACTTAAAAAATTTGATAAATAAGGAACATTATGGACAAAAATTTTTATAAAAACTCTTTAAATATATTTACCACAGAGTTTTCAATGAAAGCAAATCTTTCAGAAAAAGAAGCAAAATATAGACAATTTTGGTTAGACAATAAAATTTACCAAAAAGCACTAAAAAATAATTATAAAAACCCTCAATTTGTAATTCACGATGGTCCTCCATATGCAAATGGGGATATTCATATTGGACACTCTCTAAATAAGGTTTTGAAAGATATAATTATTAGATATAAAACAATGCAAGGATTTTATTCTCCTTTTGTTCCAGGTTGAGATACACATGGATTGCCAATTGAAAACAAAATTCTTTCATTAAACAACATTTCTCACAAATCTTTATCAGTTTTAGAGTTAAGAAAACAAGCTAATAAATACGCAAATGAACAAATTGAAGCACAAAAACAACAATTTGAACAACTCAATTTACTATCAGATTTGAGTACCATTTATCAAACTAACACACCAGGTTTTGAAGCAAAACAGTTAGAACTTTTCAAAGTTATGGTTGAAAAAGGTTTAGTTTATAGAGGACTCAAACCAGTTTATTGATCTCCATCTAGTCAATCAGCTTTAGCAGAAGCCGAAATTGAGTATTTAGATCATCGTTCTCCTTCTATTTATGTAGCTTTTGAAATTTCAAAAGGAAATTCAAAAGTAAACAAAGGAGATAATTTAGTAATTTGAACAACAACACCTTGAACTTTAATTGCTAATTCAGGAGTAGCAGTTGGAGAACATTTTGAATATTCCAAAGTTAAAAATAAAGAAAATATCTTCATTATTGCTACTGAATTAGTAGAAAAATTAGCAAAAGAGTTTAACTGAGAAAGTTATGAAATTTTAGATACTTTTTTAGGAACTGAATTAGTAGATGTTGAATATATTAGACCAATTATGAAGGAAAAAGAAGGAAAAATTGTTATCGGACATCATGTTACAATAGATTCAGGTTCTGGTTTAGTTCATATGGCTCCTTTATTTGGTGAAGATGATTTTTGAATTTCTAAAAAAACTGGTTTAGAACACATTATGCATGTTAATGATGATGGTACATTAAATAATTTAGCTGGAAAATATGAAGGTTTATTTTACTTAGACGCAAATAAAGAAATTGGACTTGCTTTAGAAAATGAAGGAAAATTATTAAAATTTTCTACTTTTAATCACTCATATCCTCATGATTGAAGAACAAACAAACCAGTTATTTATCGTGGAACTCCACAGTGATTTGTTGCAATTGAAAAAATAAAAGAAGATATATTAAAATCAATTGAAGAAGTAATTTTTCCACAAGAATGAATTAAAAACAGACTTCAAGCAATGATTGAAAACAGGCAAGATTGAACAATTTCAAGACAAAGATCTTGAGGTGTTCCAATTATAATTTTTTATGACAAGGATAAAAATCCTGTTTTAGATAAGCCTGAAATTTTTGATTATGTAATTAATTTAGTAAAAGAATTTGGTTCAGACGTTTGATATGAAAGAGAAGTAGACGAACTTTTACCTGAACAATTTAGAAATCTTGGATGAAGCAAAGAAAATGACATTATGGATGTTTGATTTGATTCAGGTTCTACTTCTATTGGTGTTCAAATTGATAACGTAAAAGTTCCTTTTGACTTGTATTTCGAAGGTTCTGATCAGTACCGTGGTTGATTTAATTCTTCACTTATTAACAGTTTTATTTATTACCAACATCCACCTTATAAAAGATTATTATCACATGGTTTTGTTGTTGATTATAAAGGTAATAAAATGTCCAAATCTAAAGGAAATGGTGTTAATCCTCTAGACTTAATAAAAACTTATGGAGCTGATATTTTACGTCTTTGAGCAAGTAATAGTGAATACTTTAATGATGTAGTTTATTCTAAAGAAATCATTGAACAAAATGTAGAAATTTATAGAAAAATTAGAAATACAGTTAGATTTTTAATTACCAATTTAGAAGATTACAAACATAATCCTGAACTTAAACTAGAATCAGTTCACGAGTATATGGATAACAAAATTAAGAAACTAAAAAATACAATAATTGACAACTATGATAATTTTAGATTTGTCAAAATTATTAAAGAAATTAATAACTTCATTATTGATTTTTCAAACTTTTATTTATCTATAGCTAAAGACTCTTTATATGCCGACAAGCTAGATAATTTAAATCGTAGACAGTTTCAATTTAATTTATATAACCTTTTAAATGTATTAACAATTTCTCTGGCTCCAATTTTACCAACTACTACTGAAGAGATTTACTCATTTTTAAAATTAGATAATAAACAAGAATCAGTACATCTCGAAACTTTCTTCAAAAAAGAAGCATTTGATGAAAAAATTGAGGAAAATTGGAAGGAATTTTTTAAGGTTAAAGATAGAATTTATCAACTAATTGAACAACAAATTAAAGAAGGTCTGATAAAGAGAACTAACGAAGCTTTTATCCATATAAACACAGATTCTGAATTTATAAAATCACTAGATCTTAAAAACTTATTAATGGTAGGAAAAGTACATTTTGCTAACAAAGATAAAGTTCAAGCTTTTGAATCAACAAAATGTTTACGTTGCTGAAACCACTTTGTTAAAAAAGAAATGAAAAATGAAGTGTGTCTAAGATGTTATGAAGTCGTTAAGGAATTACTCGATGACAATTAAAGGTAAAGATGTTAAAACTATAGTTATTTGTATTCTTAAAAGAGTTTCTAAAAAAAGACTTTTACTCAATGCTCTTTTTCTTTGTGGTCTTTTGCTTGTTTTGCTATTAATAGATCAATTAACAAAAAACTTAATTTTTAAACACGAAGATTTTAAAACATCAGCTCCACCAGAATCTTTATGAATTAATCACGGTTGAATTGGATTTAGACCTCTTTTACATCAAGGAGTAACTTCCGGTTTAGCAAAAAAATTCGGTTTTACGGTTATTCATATTTTTGCCTTTTTATTGTTGTTTATCTTAATTTTTAGTGTTTTACTGTCTAAAAATTATTATTTCGCAGCCTTTATGATAGTTCTACTAGCTGGCAACATAGGAAATGAATTAGATAGACTTTTATATGAAAATGGAGTAAAGGATATAATTTTTATTCCTTATCGTGATAATGGAACATTTAATTTTGCTGATATTTTTATAATTGCAGGACCTATTGGAATGGTACTTGTTATGGGAATAGAAATAGGTTTACCAATGCTTAAAAAATGATATAAACAAATAAAATCCAAGCCAAAAAAACAATAAAAAATGTAGCAAATTTGCTACATTTTTTATTGTTTTTCCTTCTTAAATAAAGGTTTTTTTTCAAGTCGTATTTTAAAAGCTCATTTTCAAAAATAAGAACAACCAAAAGGAATTAATATAGCCACAAACAGAATTAATATATCTAAAAACACAACGATTAACACACTTTTTTCTTTATAAAATAAAGGTTTAGTGAAGTTTAAAAAGGAATAAATAGTTCCACCATCATGCACACTGTATTTTTGCCCTTCTTTGTTGATTGCTTCATAATTTCCATAAGTAAAAAAGTACAATAATAAAGCAAAAACAAAATAACCAAGGACATAAAGCCCAGCTTTAAAAAACAATCTGTGATCAACTACTAATGATCTTCTAATAAAAAACAAACCAACAAATCCTAAAGAAGGATTTATCAAGTGAGTAGTTAAAGATTTAATTGCTGTTCCCGGATTTTTTCAAGTATTTGATTTTCAAGAAATTAAAGCCCAGTAAACTAAAAAAGTAATAGTAATTAAAGAAACAAAAGCAAAATAAAGTCTTTGATGTTTTTGGCTAAATTTAAAATATATTAAAAAACAACCTACCGCTAACATAAAATTAGACTGATATGTGAAGAAAATAAAAGGACTAAAATGCCCAAAAAAGTATTCAAAAGAAATACCATTTGGACTTATATATTCATTTTGGGATTTAGTATAGACAATATCAACAACAAATGCAACAAATGTTGATAATAAAATTCAAATCGCAATTATCAAAAAGAAAAGTCTTTCTTTTCCAATTTTTAATTTCATATTTTAAGCTCCTTTGAAAAATATTTGAAAATTATACAACATTATTTTGGTTCAATTTGCTTTATTTTTAAAGCAATTTAAAAATTGAAATGTTAAATTACTTATTAATATCGTTCATTTTTAGTATAATTTAAAAACGTTTATTACATTAGCAAAGACATTGATATGAAAAACTTTTTTAAAAAACTTTTCACTCTAAATAATTGAAAAAGGTGATTTATTGCCTTTTTATCTTTTTTTACTATTGTTTTTGTAATTTCATACACCAGCCAACAATATATTTCAAAAAATATAAATAAATCTATTGAATACGGTGGTGGAGCAGAAGTTTTAGTTCAAGTTAAAACATTGGATGACAAAGTTCCTAACAAAAACACAGTAAAAAACGCAGATCAAGAAATTTTTACAAGACTAACAGGTGGTTCTGGACTAAACGGAACCAGTGTGTCTATCGAAGGTGAAGGTAGAATAAGAATTTCTAGAAATAATATTACTGATAATAGAAAACTAGAGTCCTTCATTTCTGAAATAGTTACAAAACCTTTATTGACCATCACTGATGCAGATAATAAACCACTATTTTATGATGGTAAATTTGTAGATAATGGTTCATTAGACTATGGAAATGAAGTAAATTGAGCACCTCCATTTAAACCAGAATCTGCTCAAGCAAGACCAAATCCAAATAATCCTTCACAAAATGAAGTACAAATTGAATTAAAAAATACAGATGCTGAACTTGAATGATCAAAAGCAACTGATTATGTTTCTAAAAAACCTTTTGGAAAAAACAGAATTTTAATTTGATCAAATATTTCAGGTTTAATTAAATTAGCTAAGACTCAATATCCTGATGAATGAAAAAATGCCAAAGAAAATGTCTTTAATTTTGTTCATGTTAATGAAAATCCAAACCCAGCTCCATTACAAAATAATCGACCAGCAACACCTGTTTTAAAACAATATCAATTTGATGCAAAAAAATATTTAATTTCAGATGCTCGTGTTCAACAGGCGCTTAATGGTTCCTCTTTTGTTATTAATGGAAACTTTTCTTCAGCAGAAGCAAAACAATTAGCTTTAAATATTAATTTCGGAACAGCGGATTATAAATTAGATTTTCTTTCTGCTTCATTTGTTTCTCAAACTAAATCAGATTCAGCCTTTACTTCAGCTTGAATTGCAGTTGTTGTTGCAATTTCAGTAATTGCTTTATTTATGATAGTAAATTATGGACTTTTAGGTGTTCTTTCTACTATCTCACTTGCTTTATATATCTTCTTAACCTTGCTATTTTTCACTATAGTTCGAGGAGAATATTCACCAATTACTATTGCAGCTTTAGTTATAGGAATTGGAATGAATGTTGATGCTAATATTATTAGTTTCGAGATTCTAAAAACTAAAATATACTCGGGACACACGGTTAATAAGTCTAATGCATATGCCAATAAGTCTTCATTAAGTACAATTTTAGATTCTAATATTACAACATTAATAGCAGGACTAATTCTCTTCTTTTTTGGAACTAAAAGCATAAAAAGTTTTTCAATTACATTAATTTTTTCAATTATATTTACTTTATTAGTGATTATGTTGTTTACAAAATTAATGACATCACTTGTTTTAAGAACAGGATTTTTTGACAAACGAAAATATTTATTAGGTGTTAGATCAAAATATTTACAAAAATATGAGCGTGGGTATACTTCAGTTTTAGATAAACCAGATTATTTAGCTTGAAATAAATACACTAGATGAATTCCTTTAGGAATGTTTATTTTAGCAATTTTAATTTTTGCTATATTTGCAGGTATAAATCAGTCGTTTGTTGGAGGTTTAAATTTATCTATCGAATTTAGTGGTGGAACCAATATACTAATAGAAAACAGCGATCCAACCTATGATTTAATAGATAAACAAAAAGGTGAAGCAATTATTAAATTTTTAGAACAACAAGGAATTAAAAATAATGCTTCACAAATTTTAATGCATCCTTTAAATGCTGAAAATTCCGTTTTTAATATAGAAATAAAAACACAACAGGATTTAACTTCTGTAATTCAAAATTTAAATACAAACTTAGCTAACCAGTTTTCAAACCTTAAATTTACAACATATTCAATATCAACAGAAGAAGCAAGAAGCTTGATTTTGAATGCAATTTTATCAGTTGTTGTAGCAATTGCTTTTGTAACAGCATTTGCGTTTATTAGATTTAAATGAACCTTTTCACTAGCAATTATTGTTTCGTTGTTATTCAATGTTTTAATGGTTATCTTTACATTTATTATTTTCCACGTTCAACTATCTCCAACAATAGTAGTCGCTCTATTATCGATAATTGGTTACTCAATTAATGACACAATTGTTATATTTGATAAAATAAAAGAAATTTTTAGAGAATTACCATATACAGAAGTTAGTGATGAATCAAGAGTTAAAAGAATAGCTACACAAGCTATAAAAGAAACAATCAAACGTTCACTTCTTACTTCATTATCAACAATTTTTGCTATATTTGTCTTAATGATTTTCTACAATTCTATTGATATTCTCTTTAGTTTTGCTATGTTTGTAGGAGTAATTTTTGGAACATTTTCTTCATTATTTATAGCTACTACTATTTGAGTAAAATTAGAAACAAAAAGAAACAAGAAAAAAGCAAAAAGAATTGATGTTGGATACTGAAAAGTTCAAAAAATTAGTGAACAAACTTTCGCTAACATCAATGATTATTCAAAATAGCTAGGTGATTTATGAGTGATATTACTAAAGAAAATAAAAAAACTGATACATTAAATATTAACTATAAGCCAAAAGGTACTCAAGATATTTTTGGAAAGAAAAAAGAAGTTTTTTTATTTATTAGAGACACTTTTTTTCAAGTAGCAAATAACTTCAATTTTGAATATATTGAAACCCCAATTTTTGAGTTTGCAAATATCTTTTTATCATCAGGTCAATCTTCAGATATAGTAAATAAGCAAATGTATGAATTTAAAGACAAAAACGACCGTTTATTTGCACTTCGTCCTGAGGGAACTGCTCCAGTGATTAGGGCTATAAACGAAAACAAGCTTTATCTAGAAAATAATAAGTTTTTTTACTTTGGTCCTATGTTCCGTTATGAAAGACCACAAAAAGGAAGATATCGTCAATTTTTTCAAGCAGGAATTGAACATATAAATGTTGATAATAACTTAATAAAATTAGAGGTTCTAGACTTTGCAAATCAGTTACTTAAAAGACTTGATTTATCTCAAGATACTACTTTAAAAATTAACTATTTAGCCACAGTTGAACAAAGAAATTTGTATTCCCATAAACTAAAAAACTATCTATTACCTTTTAAAGATCAGTTAAGCCCTATTTCGCAAACTAGATTAGAAATCAACCCTTTAAGAATCTTGGATGAAAAATTAGATTCAGATAAAGACTTTATTAAAAATGCTCCCAAATTAAAAGACTTTTATACTCAAGAACAACAATCTGAATTTGAACAAATCCAAAAACTTTTAAAGCAAAATAACATTAATTTCGAAGTAGATGATTTACTAGTAAGAGGATTAGATTATTATGATAATTTAGTTTTTGAATTTATTTCGGAATCACAATATTTAGGAACAAAATCGACAATTATAGCTGGAGGTTGTTACAACGGCTTATTTAGTCGTTTTTCAGGTCCAGACATTTCAGGATTAGGTTTTGCTATGGGAGTAGATAGAATTGCTGAAATTTTAGTTAATAATACTAAACTTTTTAAAGACTTTTTCCTAGATTTTTACATTTTATCTTTAAACGAAGCAGAATTTGCTGATGTAATTAAATTAGCTTCAAATTTAAGAAATAACAATTTCCGAGTAGATTTTAATAAAAAACTTTTTAACTCTTTTGCTAAAGCATTTAAAAGTGCTTCTAAAATGAAGGCAAAATACTTGATTTTTAAAGAAAAAAATCAAAACAGTAATATGTGGACTATAAAAGACACAAAAACATCACAAAACATTGAAATTAGCGAAGAAATCCTTCATTTTCCAGACATTTTAAAAATACTTCAAGAAAAATTTAACTAAGGAACAACTATGTATAAAACAATTACAAACGAAATTATTTTATCTCATTTAGTAGAACAAAAAGTTGCAATAAAAGGTTGAATTCAAAACATCAGAAAATTCAAAGATAAATCTTTTGTAGAAATCAGAGATTATTTTGGCATTTTACAAGTAGTTATTGATTTAAACAACACCCATTTAAAAACTATTTTTTCTTCATTAACAAAGGAATCTGTAGTAGAAATCAAAGGTTTGCTACTTAAAAGAAAAGATATTAATCCAAATATTAAAAACGGTGATTTAGAAATTATTGTTGAAGATATTAAAGTATTTTCGATAGCTTCAGAACTTCCTTTTCAAATTCAAGACGAAATAGATGCAAATGAAGACTTAAGACTCGAGTACAGATTTTTAGATCTTAGAAGAAAACCCGTAAGAGATAACATAATTTTCAGAAATAAGTTGTTTTACCATATTCGTTCTTTTTTCTTTGAAAATAATTTTACTGAAATAGAAACACCTATTTTATCCAAATCAACCCCTGAGGGAGCAAGAAGCTTTTTAGTTCCATCTAGAAGAAAAAATCACTTCTTTTCTCTTCCTCAATCACCTCAGTTGTATAAGCAATTATTAATGGTTTCTGGTTTTGAAAAATACTTTCAAATAGCAAGAGTATTTAGAGATGAAGACTTAAGAAAAGATAGACAATATGAGTTTGTTCAGCTAGATGTAGAAATAGCTTTTCCTACTATTGAATCAATAAGAAAAGTAGTTGAAGATTTAGTTAAATACATTTTTAATAAATTAAACTTAAACATTACAACACCATTTGAAATTTTAGATTTTGATACAGCAATAGATAAATTTGGTTCTGATAAGCCTGATTTACGTTTTGATAATTTTTTATTAGATGCAAATGTTTTAAATGATTCAAAAGAATTTTTATTTGAAAAAAATACTACAAAATCCTTGTTTTTAGAAGAAGTTTTAATTGATAAAAAAGAATACAAAATCTTTAGTGAAAACGTTGTTCAAAATAAAGCAAATCGTTTGTTATATGTTCACATTAAAGATTCTAAAATCATTCATTATTCTTTTAAATTAAATTCATATGAAGCAATTGAAAAATATGTACAAGAAAATAATTTTAAAACAGGGACATTGTTTATAGTAAATGATGAATATGAAAAAGTTTGTCAAGGTTTAGGTGCTTTAAGAAACAAATTAGCTCAACATTATAATTTAGTTAAAAAAGATGATTACAAATTTTTATGAGTTGTAAATTGACCTATGTTTGAAAAAGATGAAGAAACAGGTAAACTTTCAGCAGCTCACCATCCTTTTACAATGCCAACTTTTGAAACTTTAGATTTATTAAAAACAGATCCATTAAAAGTAAGAGCACAAGCTTACGACTTAGTTTTAAACGGGGTTGAAATTGCAGGAGGGTCAATTCGTATTAGTTCGAAAGAAATTCAAGAACAAATTTTTGAAACAATTGGACTTACAAAAGAACAAGCAAACAACCAATTTGGCTTCTTATTAAAAGCTTTTAGCTATGGTGTGCCTCCTCATGGTGGAATTGCTTTTGGACTTGATCGTATCATTATGCTCTTAACTCATTCAGAATCTATTAGAGATGTCATTGCTTTCCCAGTTAATTCAAAAGGTCAAGATCTACTTTTAAAATCGCCTACAATTATTGAAGAAGAACAACTAAAAGAATATAATATTAAATTACTAGAAGATGAATAATATGTTTAAAAAATTCTTCAAAAATAAAGAAAATAGCAACAAAAACCATCTTAGTGAAAGACAGTTTTTGTTCTTCGGACTTAACTATATTGTAGGTTTTGGTTTTATAGCAACAATTTCTGGTGTTATTTTAACAGGCTCTTGAGGAATGTTTGTTTTTGCACTTACTTCTTTAATTACGTTGGCTGTTTTATTATCTTTTTCACGAGCTGCTAATAAATACAAAGACTTAGTAGGTTCTTCATATGCTTATTCTAAAAAGACATTTGGAAGATCAATGAGTTTTTTTCAGGGCTGAAACCAGTTTGTGCAAATTCCTTTATTTGCTTCAACAGTTCCTCTGTTTTTTTCTATACTTTTAACCTCTTTAGATCCAGAAAGAGAAGTTCTTTATACGATTATTTCTGTAGTTTTATACATTTTGTTAATTAGTATTTCTACTTTTGGTGTTAGATTATCAGCTAGATTCATTTTTGCTTCAGCTGCTATAAAATGACTAACATTAGCAGTTGGATTTGGTTTGATTGTTTATTTAATTGCAAGTTCAAAAAACAGTTTTATTGAAAATATTTCAGATGTTTCTAAACCTTTTTCTATAGTTATTTTAGCTAAAACCGTACTTAATTTTATCTATGCTTATGGAGGTTTTGAAGGTTTAGCAGGAATTTCAAAAGAGGTCAAAACTAATCGATTTAAGAAGCTTTTAGTAGTTTTATTTATAATTATTTTTAGTGCTTATTTTATTTTTTATTTAATATTTTTAGGTCTTAGCAAAAGTGTTTTGATAGCAGATGGAAAAGAAAATTTTGGACTAGATTTGGTTTATAAAATCGTTTGAGGAACAACCGGAAGTATTTTATTTTCTATAGGAATTTTCTTTAATAGATTTTCAGCCACTCTTTCTTCAAGTCTTTATTATGGAAGATTGATAGCTCCATTAGCAGAAGATGGTTATATTCCAACATTTTTAGCTAAAAAAAATAAAAATGGTGAATATAGAAATGCTATTTACACAGTAGCAGTAATTTCAATTTTATCAACTATTATTTTTACTATTATTCCAAAGGCATTAAAGGTTCAAAATTCTTTTAATTCCATACTAAATAGTGGTAATTCTGCTTATTTAATTCAGTATTGATTCACTATTTTTACAGTACTAGTTTGAAAATGAAAAAATGCAGAAAAAATACCATTATGAGAAGTAATAGTCTATATTATTGCTTTATTAATAATTCCTTTTGTTCTTCTTTTTTCTTTCTTTCCATGAATAGCAGGAGAAGAATTTAGTAAAGATTCAATCATTCTAATTTTTAGTTATTTTTCAGTAATTCTATTAGGTTATATCTTGTGAGGTACTTATAGCTGATATAAAAACCATAAACTATCTAAAACATACAAAAGAGACTATTTATTCTAATAGTCTTTTTTTATTATTTGTTTTCAAAATAAAGGACTTAGCGAAAAAAATTAGGAAAAACAAAAGAAAAAGTTTAGTATTTTTTTAAATAAAAGAATTAGTAAAAATTTTAAAATATTTCAAAAATATAATAAAATTATATAGATAAGGAACAGTACTCAAGTGGCCGAAGAGGACACGTTGGAAACGTGTTAGGGGTGTCAAAGCCCGCGCAGGTTCAAATCCTGTCTGTTCCGCCAGAAGCTCTCGTGGTGAAATTGGTATACACGTTAGATTGAGGTTCTAATGCAGAAATGCGTACGAGTTCAAGTCTCGTCGAGAGCACCAAATTTGCAAATTAAAGCACACATTTATGTGTGTTTTTTATTTTTATAAACACTAAAATATAATATAATTTAATACACTATTAAACTATAACTATGTTTAATTAATTTATAAAATTTATGTATAGGAGCTATTATGGCAAGAGAAGGTATCACTTTAAGATGTGAACAATGTAAAATGGAAAATTACATTACAAAGAAAAACAAAAAAACTCAAACTGAAAAGTTAGAAATGAAAAAACATTGCCACAAATGCAATGCACATACTAGTCATAAAGAAAAAAAATAGTATAAAATGAACAAAAAATATTTAGATTTAACTTTCCAAGAACACAATTTAGATGTAATAATTTCATTTTCTCAACAAACAAGACTATGAGTTTCAAGTATTCAAACTAGTGATGGAATAGTTTTTATTGAAAAAGATACAACACATTTATTTGTAGACTCAAGATACATTGAGGCTGCTGAAAAAGATGCTAAAAATGTTGTAGTCCATCTATTAACAACTTCAAATATAAAGGAGTTTGTAAGTTCCAAAAACTATTTAAGAATTGGTCTTGAAGAAGAATATTTAACTCTGTCTGAATTTAACAGAATTAAAAATTGATTTGAAAATGCAGAATTTGTTCAAATAAATGCACAAAAATTAAGAATTCTTAAAACTAAAAGTGAAATTTGCAAAATCAAAAAAGCAGTAGACATTTCATTAAAAGCATATGATGAATTATTAAAACATATTAATGAAAATGACACTGAAAAGACATTAGATATTAAGTTAAATTTTTTCTTGAAAAAATATGGTGCAGATAAAGAATCCTTTGATTCTATTATTGCAACTGGTGCAAATGCTGCTATGCCTCACTATCATCCAAAAAATGTAATTATTAAAGAAAATGATTTTTTAAAAATTGATTTTGGAGCAAGCTATAAAGGTTATATAGCAGATATAACTAGAACAATTATCTTCAAAAAAGAAGAAAATGTTGATCCTAAAAAAGAAGAAATTTTAAACATTGTATTAAAAGCAGCTCAATTAGGTAGACAAGCAGTTAGACCAGGCATTACAGCTTCCGAAGTAGACAAAGTATGTAGAGACTACATTGAATCACAAGGTTATGGACAATACTTTGTACATTCAACAGGACACGGAGTAGGAATAGATGTTCATGAACTTCCAACAGTTTCTTCTATGGGCTCCACAGTACTAGAACCAGGAATGCTTATTACTGTAGAACCAGGAATCTATATTCCAGGATTTGGAGGAGCTAGAAACGAAGATGTCGTTTTAGTTACAGATACAGGTTCAGTTACATTATCAAGACCTAAAGAAATTAACGGAATTGAGCAAGAATAAGAATATCAAAAAAACCCCAAATTAAAATTGGTGTTTTTTTGATATTTTTCTTCATATTTAAAGCTTTTATAATTTATTAAAATCAATAATTGCATCAAAATATTTATAATCATTTGGTTCTAAATGGTGGCTAACTAGAATGATAGTTAAATTAGAATCTAACAATAATTTTTCTTTAATATTATTTACATTTTTCTTGTCAAGGTTTGCAAATACTTCATCTAAAATTACAAAATTTGGCTGTGTATACATTAATCTAGCCAGTGTAATTCTTTGTTTTTGACCTTCAGACAACGACATTATATTTTCTTTATTAAATTGTTGAAAATCCTTTATTTCTGAAGAAAGATTGAAATAATCAAGCATTTTTTCCACTCTATTTTTATCTAAGTTTTTATCCCAAAGAGCAATATTATTATCCACAGAATCTCTGAAAATAAAATTCTTACCATCTAAGAAACTTACATTTTCTCGTAAACTAGATTCTTTAATAGTTTTAAGTTCTTTTTGGTTTCACAAAATAGAGCCAGAATAATTATCTTCTACACCTAAAATAATCTTTAGAATTGTTGATTTTCCTTTTCCAGATTCACCTACTAAAGCATATTTTTTGTTTTTTTCGAAAACAAAATTAAAATCTTTTAAAATAAAATTTTTGTTATCATAAGAAAAATTAACATTTTTAAATTCAAGTTTTTGAATTGGCGAAATTAACTCAGTATTTGTATCAGGTTTTATGTGTTCAAGCTTTAATTTATCAATTACTACCTTACTTGCTTTAATTTTTCTTAAATTCATCGACATAATAGGAACGCTATCAAGAAAAACATCAAATAAAAATCGAAAGAATATTAGTGATTTTACATCTAATTTTGTATAAAAAATAGCAAAAATAATGGATGTTGTAGCAATTAATTTTATTACATATAAAACTTGAGTGATAAAGCCATCTTTTACAAACTGTTCTAAATAATTTTTTTTCAGTTCGCTTAAATACATATTTTGGAATTGTTCTTGCATTCGCTCTTTAATAACATAAGTTTTATTAGCATAATATAAACGATCATAACCTTCTAATATATTTGCTAATTTTTCAATTAATTTTTCTTGAGCAGTTGAAAAATTAATAATTGCTTCTTTCTGCTTCTTTTGAAAAGAAAAAGAAAGGAGAAAACTCACTGCCAGAACACCTAGAAAAGCAACGATTAAACTTCAATGGATTAGTGCAGCGATTATTATGCTAATAACAATATCAAAAATTTTATTAAGAAAAGAAATTCAGTTTAAAATATTTTCATTAAAGTAAATATCAGCATCATTAAATAAATAATTTCAAAATTTACTTTCAGAAAATTTTTTAATTTCAGTTGATTTAGCTTTTTCAAAATGCTGAGCTACTTCATAGGAAACTGAAGAATAAATCCTAAACCTTATCCTGTTTTGTATATAGCCTTTTATAAATGAAATTACAACTGTATAAAGTTGAATACCTAAAAGAGTAATAAAAATTACTAAAAATTTAGATCAACCAGTATTAAAAGTGTTATTTTTCGCATCGCTCTGAATTTGCTGAACCATCTGTGCATAGTAATAATTTAACATAATAGTTCCAACAGACACTAACAGAAGAACAATTACTTGACAAATTCATAAAAATTTATATTTTTTCCAAAGTATTTTCATCTTCTAATCCTATCTTAATTATGTAATCATATTTATCACTAGGTTCTATATGATGGCTAATGTGAATTAAAGTAAGTTCCTTGTCATTAAACAAATCTTCCTTTATTTTTGAAGCATTTTCCTTGTCTAAATTAGCAAGTGCCTCATCTAAAATTAGTAATTTTTTGTCTCTGTAAAAGTGCCGAGCAATGTTAATTCTTTGCTTTTGCCCAGTTGATAAATTAGAATCTAAGTTATTTAGTTCTTGTCAAATATCATCAACAAAATAATTAGCCTTTTCCAAAGCCTTTTCTACTCTATCTTCTTGATTTTCTTCTCAAAAACTAACATTATTATAGATACTGGTGTTAAAAACAAATTCTTTAGAATCTAGAAAAGTCATACTGTTTTTAAAAGTATCAAAATCAATGTCTTGATAATTTTTACCATTTAATAAAATAGAACCCTGAGTTTCATCTAAAGGAATTTGTCTTAATAATATAGAAATTAATGTTGATTTTCCAGCTCCTGAAGGACCAGTGATTGCATATTTTTTCCCTTTTTCAAATTTGAAATTAAAGTCTTTAAAAATTACTTTTTTATCAAAAGAAAAATTTAGATTTTTAATTTCAATAGATTCAAAATGTATTTCTAAAGTGCTTCTTTTTTCTTCATTTTCCTTTTCTTCCAAGCTATATTTTTTTAGTATATCTTGTGTAGCAACAAATTGCTTAATGTAGTTTAAAAATTGAGCAAGCTGTTGTACTAACAAGATTTCAAAGAAATAAACAAAAATAAAGATAGAATAATCTTCTTTTTGTTGATAAACAAAATATGCAACAACAGTCAAAATACAAATACTAATAAAACCTGAGAAAGAAAAATTTAAAATTTCAAATAGTATTATTCATCTTACTTCTTTTATTATATGTCTTCTGATAATATTGTTTTTATTTTGAATTACTTGTGTAAGCAAATATTTTTTATTTAAAAAGAAAATTGAAGGAAAACCTTCGAGAAAATTTAAAAATTGTTCACCAAAAACTTTTCAAAATTCAATAATTTTTTTAGTTTTACTATTAATAACTTTTTTAACAACAAAAGGAAATATAACATTAGGAATAAACATTGCAATTGTTATCAAAGTAATATAAACACTTTGAGTAAACAAAATTACTAGTATGACTCCAACGGCTAAAATAGAAAAAATAAATTGGTAAAAATTATTCAATAAACCTTCAAAAATAGTATCAAAATCTTGCTTTAACGAAGCTACAAACGAACCACGACCTTTTTTGTAAAAATCAGAAATACTTGTCTTTTCAGCACTTTTAATAATATCTGTTCTTAAATGTTGTTTTACCTTCATCAACATTTTGTTATAGAGTCAAATATTAAAAATAACAAAAATGGTCGTTAAAACAAAGAAAACTACTTGTCAAATTAAAATAGTTTTGTATTCTTCAAATTGATTATTTTTTATAACATTAAAAATTAAGCTAATAATATAAGTATTAGCAATAACTATTAAATTCATAAAAATAAAACATAATAAACTTAAAGCAAAAAGTTTTTTTTCTTTTAAAAAATATTTTAAAACAATTTTAGTCATTTTGAGTCCAAATAAAAAGTGTTTTAATCAGTAAAACATTTTTTATAAATTAATTTATATTTTTTGGTTCTACTTTATTAACCGAACATATAAACAGAAAAAGCTATAAAAGCAGCAATAACTAATAAAATTATAATAACTGCAAAAATAAAAAAGTTTCTAGCAGATTTTCTTTGTTTTTCTATGTAATTTACAACAATTAAATCTGAAGTGTTTGCTTCAAAGTCAGCAATTTCTTGAAAATTATTTAATTCAGAATTAATTTTATCATCATATTTTTTGTATTTTTTGAACATTTTTACCTTCATTTTCCTTCTTTTTATTTATTTTCTTTACTAATTTTTTGAATTTTACCAAAGTATGGAATTAATACTTCAGGAATTTCAATAAAGCCTTCTTCTGTTTGATATTGTTCTAAAATTATAGCAATTATTCTATCAATTGCAAGCCCAGAACCATTAATTGTGTTAGCATATAGAGTTTTTCCATCTTCTTTATAACGAAGTTTCATTCTTTGAGCTTGAAAATCACCACAAATTGAAATAGAAGAAACCTCTCTGTATCTTTGTTCTGAAGGCATTCAAGCTTCTAAATCAATAGTTTTTTTAGAAGCAAATCCCATATCTCCGGTAGATAGAACCACTCTTCTGTGAGGAATTTTAAGCAATTTTAAAATATTAGCAGCATCATCAACTGTTTTTTCAAACTCAGAAAGTGCTTCTTTTTGTGAAGTAATTTTAACCAGTTCTACTTTATGAAACTCATGCATTCTGATGATTCCTTTAGTATCTCTTCCTCCGCTACCAGCTTCAGAACGATAGGATTTTGAATAACCAACAAATTTGATAGGTTTATCTAAATTTATTATTTCTTGAGAGTAAAAATTAGTAATTGGAATTTCCGCAGTAGAAATCAATCATAAATTAGAATCATTTACTTTATAAAGATCTTCAGCAAATTTAGGAAGTTGTGCGGTTCCATACAAAGCTTCTTCTAAAATCAAAGTATTTGGAAGAATTTCTTTATAACCGTTTGAAATATGAGTATCTAACATAAAGTTCATTAAAGCTCTAACTAATCTAGCGCCTTCATTTTTATAGATTACAAACCGAGTACCAGAAAGCTTTACTGCTCTTTTGAAATCGATGATATCTAATTCGGTAGCAATCTCATAATGAGGAAGGATTTTGAAGGATTTTTGTTCAACTTCAGCTCAGGTTTCTAGGATAACATTATCGTTTTCGTCTTTTCCAACAGGAACATCATCTAAAGGTAAATTAGGGATTCTAAGTAGCATATTTTCTACTTTAAAATCGATTTCATTAAAGTCAGTTTCAATACCACTGATGTCTTCATTTATCTTTATAACTTCTTCTTTTAAAGAACGAGTTTCCTTCTTTTCCCTTGCTAATTTTCCAATTTGATCAGATATTTCATTTCTTCTGGCTTTTAGTTCATTAAGTTCAACTAAAAGTTCATTTTTTTGTGTTCCAAAGGCAACAATTTCATCAATTACTTTAATATCAAAATTTCTTTGTGCTAATTTTGTTTTTACTAGTTCTACATTTGCAAGAATAAATTTTAAAGTTATCATAATTTTTTAATTATAAACTTTCGACAAAAATAAACAAACAAACAAGCAAAAAAAGCTTCTTTCTTAGTGAATTTGCAAATAAACAATTCTTTTAAGAGAAAATTTTTAAGACTTTGTTTTTGAAGAGTTTTTGTGTATAAGTCTTTTTTTTTTTTTTTTTTGTGATGTTTTTATTTTATAGTTGAATTGTGGTAAAATTTAGAAACTAAAATATATAAATTATAGCTACTCCTATTTATGCTATGAATTTACAGATTTTATCACATTTAAAGAAGGTAATATGTCAAACAAAACTGTCATAAAAAATTCAACTAAAAAATTAAAAACAACAATAGCAGCAACAGGTATTCTTTTAGGTGCTTCAGTTGCTACACTTCCATTTTTATTCAAAATCGCAACAGGTTCAGAAGTTAAAGTAGAAAACTTTGAAAGTTTTAATATTTCAAGACATTCTGCTGAATTTAATTTTGATCTTAAATCCAATCAACCAGGTTTAATTTCTAGACTGAAAAAAAATAACAAAGACTCTTTTGTTATGGTTTTTCTAGATTCTGACAATGTTATTAGAGAACAAAAAGCAGTTAAGTGATTAGAAGATAAACAAAAATTTAGTGTTCAAACAAACAACTTAGATGCAGGAAACTTATACACCATAAGATTATTAAATTTAAGTGATAAGAAAACAGAAATAGCAAATTTTGTCTTCACAAAAAATGCTAACTATGTACTTACAAAACCAGAAGTTAATTTTTCTTTATTTTCCACACATCTTTCATCTTCAACAGTTAGACTAGATTTTTCTGATCAACAAGACATCTTAAAAGACAAAGAGATTAAAATTGAATATAAACTAAAAGTTGATGAAGCTACTAAATTAGAAACATTTACAAAAGTTCTAACAACTGTAGACAAAAAAAGAATAAACAATTTGTAGAATTTTATTTAGATAATTTAAAAAGAGCTTCAGATTATGAAATTTTAGGTGTTTATTTTAAAGATCCTGAACTAGAAAATATCCCATCAAATTGAGAGAAAATTGATTTTTCAAATAAAGCTTCTAGATTATTTTCAACCTCTGCTCCATTTGCGACACTAAGTGATATTCAACAAACTGCAATGACTTCAAACACTGCAGATATTTCCTTATCATTTGAAACAGTTGATTATACAGTAGATACTAAACAAGTAAATGTAGAATACTACTGAAGAGAAGAAAGTGGTGCATATACTTTTAGAGCGATACCTGGGCAAAAAATAGAAAAAAGATTTGAAAATCAAAAAGAAATTTACGAAATTAAAAACATACATATTACTGACTTACCAGAAGGAGGTAAGTTTGCTATTTCCAGAATATTTACTGATGATAATAAAGAAGTAAATATTAGATTAGATAATCATAAAACTTTTAATTTTTATACACAAGCTGTTATTTCTGAAATTAGAAATGAAGAAGCTGAAACATCAGCAAACTTAAGAATTACCTTCATAGACAAACAAGAATCATTAAATAATAAAATTGCAAAAGTTTACTTTAAAGAAATAAAAGAAGATGGAACAGTCGAAGGACAACCACAACTTGAAGTTGAAGGGCAAATAGTAGGTTCTATTTTAAGAGTTGAACCAAAAGGACTTAAAAAACTACAAAAATATTTAATTGAAAGAATCGAAGTTTTAGACTTTAAAAAAGATCCAAAAACACAAGAAAGTCAATCACAAGTTCTTGATTTTTCTTCACGTTTTGATGAAAAACAAAAAACTTTTGCTACTAATGTAAAATCAGCTGAGATTCAAAAAATTACTTTTTCAGATAATACAGAAACTTCTATAAAATCAACATTAGAATTTAATGCTGATGAGAAATTTTTAGAATACTACACAGCTCAATTACAATACGCAGTAGTTGCAGCTCAAGATAAAAAAGACGAAACTAATCTTCTTTTTTCAGACACTTATCAAACTTTTACTAAACAAGCAGATGGTAAATTTACAATTGATTTTGAACTTAAAAATTTACAAAGTGGAAATGCTTTTATAGTAAAAGGATTAAAATTAGTTCCAAAATCCAACCTTACACAAAAAAATCTAGTTTTAAACAACTTAGATACAACTTTTAATCCTTTATTAGACGGTTCTTCTTTACTATTTTATACACTACCAGTTATCTCTGATATTACTTTCACACCTAATAAAACTTCAGCTAACTTAAACATTGTATTTAATAATGCTTTTCCAGCAGATACAAAAAATTCCTTCTTTACAAAGGATAAAAACAAAAAAATTAAAGCAAAAGTATTTTATAAGTTATATACCGGAGCAAATCCTTCATCAGCAAATAATTCAGAAGAAAAATCTATTGAAACTACAATTTTCCAAAACGGAATTAATAACTTAGAAATTAGTGGTTTAACTGGTGCAAAAATTTATCACATAACCAAAATTGAAGTTCTTGAAAACTATACAAGTTCTAAAAATAGCAATAATATTTTAGAAGTATCTGCAGCACTTGATGAAACCAAAAAATTCTTCTCAACTGTAGCAGAAACAATTAATGTTACTAAAATTGAAAATACCGCTCGTGATCAAGATAATTCAACAATTACAATTACATTATCTAAAAATGCTACTGATATTTTACAAGGAAAAACAGTATTACTTCAATTTAACAAATTAGGTTCAAGCAAAATTGAAGAAGTAGAAGCACAACTTAAACCTACAAATGGAAATGACGATCCAAAAATTGAATTTAAAGTAAGCCAATACGAAAATAAACCTTTAGAACTAGGTACAAAATACATTATTAATAACATTAAGTTAAAATCTGATCTTTCAGCAGCTGAACAAAATAGTGCAAAAGACTCAGCTTTACTTACTCAAATCTTATTTGATAAAAACATCAAAACAAGCGATAAATCCTTCTTTACCTCATCAGGAATTTTAGAAATTACCTATAAAAACGACATCGAAAGAACAATTGGTGTTGTTATTCAGTTAGCAGATGCACTAGGTGAATACAGAGACAAATACGCTGTTTTAAACTATAAATTAGTAGAACAAACAGGTGTGCAATTACAAGATAAAGACAAAGAAGAAAAACATTCAATATCAGCTCCAATTATTAATAATAGAGTTGTATTTAACCTTACAGATTTAGTTAAAAAAGGAAAATACCAACTAATTGAAAATCAAGGTCTTGAAATAGTAGATAATCCAAATGTGCTTCAACCTTCTACTTTAGCAGATTCACAGAAAAAAATATATGTTCCATTTAAAAAAACATTAACATCAACTGATCCAGAAAAACAAAAATCTCAATTTTTCTCAACAGTGCCAAAAACTGCTAATATTGACAAAATTGAGATAGAACAATCTACAAAAAACACAGCTAAATTTAAACTAACACTAAATGATCTAGATTCTTACTTAAATAATCAAAAAATCGTTGTTAAATATAGAAAATTAGGTTCATTATCAGATTTATTAACTCAAGAATCAACTTTAAATGTAACTAATAAAGATGCAAGTTTTGAGCTTAAAAACCTAGATGATGGAAGTGTTTATAATATAGTTTCATTTGAAAAAGCTCAAAACGATGTTGAGCCGATTGTTTTCTATACTAACCAAATCGACAACGAGCATAAAACTCTAAAAACAAGAGCAACTTTAAAATCAGTTGAAGTAGATACTAAAAAAGAAGCAAGTGCCAAAATAGTTTTAAGATTTAATGATACTTGACAAGATATTATTGGTAAGAAAATAAAAGTTACAATTAAAAATCAAAACAATCAAAAACTAACCAATGAACAAATCATTAATACAAATCTTCCATTTTATACATTCCGTTTTGATAATTTATCTAAAACAGATCAGTACGAAATAGAAAAAATTGAAGTAGATGACCAAGCAGTAAATGCACAACAAAGCAATCCTAACTTTAGCCAAATTTTACAACCTACAATAAAAGAACAAGAAAATGAAATTAAACAAAACTCAACATTTAGAATTAGTGCTTCAAAAGCTGTTGTTGAAAAAATTGAATTTTTAGATACACAAGCAGACCAAATAAAAGTAAAACTAACTTTTGATAAAGATTCCAAATTTATTGAAGGTCAAAAAGTAAAAATAAGTTATAGAAATATCTCAGATGTTGCAAATAAAACAGAAACTATTTCAGTTCCTGTAGAAATAGCAACAATTTCAGATGATAAAAAAACAGTTGAATTTAGTTTACAACAATTAAAATCTGGTGATAAATATCAAGTTTTAAAAGTTGAATTAGAAGAAAATAATCAAAAACCAATTTTAGGTAAAAATAAAGACTTTAACATTGTCTTTTCTACTAAAGTAGATTCAGAAGCTAGTTTAGAAAAACGTTTCTTTGTACCAACACCAACCATCGATACAATTAACTGAGAGCAACCAACAGAATCTGCATTTAGAATTAATTTCAAATTACACGATAATTCTGGTTCTTTAAATAACAGAAAAGCAAAAATTACTTATAAAGATAAAGACCAGCAACAACCACAGTCTCAAACATTAGTTTCAGATATGGTTGCAGTGCAAAATTCTAATTTTTCAATTAGTTTAGGGAATTTAACTAAAGCCAAAAATTACGAAATTGAAAAAATAGAAATCTCTGACGATTCACAAGCTAAAACATTTACTGAATTAGCAGGATTTAGTAAATTAGATACTTCTAAAAAAGAACAATATTTAAATCCTTGAACTACTGAAATTACTTCTATTCATACAAGCACTGAATTTGTAACTAATTCAGAAAAAAATAGTGCAACTATTAAATTAAATTTCAAAGATACAGACAGATTCTTAATTGGTAGAAAATTAAAAATTACTTTAAAAGCAAATGTTAAAGATGGACAAGAAAAAGTTGTTGAAGCAACAGTAACAGATTCTAGTGGAAATACAGTAATTGATGATCATTCATTACAAGATTTAGATCCAGCAACAATTTATAAAATTGTAAAAATTAAAGATATTTCTTCAGAACAAGAAGCACAAAATCATCCAAAACTTAAAAATATTTTCTTTGCTAATTCTGTAAGTGATGATCAAAGATTATTAGTTACAAAACCAGTAGTAACACAAATTAAAGTTGTAAACAATGGAGAAACAGCTCGTACAATTTATATTTCAATAAAAGATCCTCTTAAAAACTTTAAGAATGATCAAAGAACTTTTGAAGGTAAAAAATTAAAAATCACTTACGAGAAAAAAAGTGCTACAGGTAGTACAGAAGAATCACAAGAAGTAGGAATTCAAAATTCAAATGCTAAACTTGAATTATCTAATTTAACTAAAGATGAAACTTATGTAATTAAATCTGTAGAATGAGCTGAAAATCCAACACCATCAGGTCGTACTAGAAGAGCAACACCTGCATTTACTAAGTTTTATCTCTGAAAATTTGGTCAAAATGGACAAGTAGGAAATGTTATCTCTGAAGACGAAAGAACTTTCCATATAATGCCAACTACAGCTAGAACAAGTTCTTTATCTTTTTCTTCAGTTACTGCAGATTCAGCAAAAGTATCTGTATCTTTTGATCAACTAGATTCATTTTTAAGTAAAAACGCCACTTATCAACAACACTTACAACTTAGATATCTAGCTTCTGGAAGTGGTAAGATTCAAACTGCTAATTTAGTTTATAAACAAAATTCATCAAATTTTGAAGCAGATTTAACTAATCTTCCATATGGTTCTAATATTATTGTAACTGGTATTTCATATGACAAACAAAGTGCAACTTCAGATTTAAAAATAACTTTTGATGATCAATCACAACAAAATAAAACATTCGGTACATTACCAGCAGTTTCAAGAATAGAAAACAAATCCGATCCAAATTCAGAAACTAGTTGAAACATTGATGTATTTTTCAAAGACACACCAAGAAAATTAGAAGGTCACAAAGTTGTTTTAAAATATCAAAAAGTTGATATTAAAAATCAACAAGAACAACTAAAAGATCAAGAAATGTCTTCACAAGAATTTGAAGTTAAAAATTCAAGAGTAGCAATTAGTCTAACAAATTTAGTAAAATATCAAAACTATAAAATTTTAGGTTTATACTGAAATCCAGCAGATAAATCTAGTGCATCTACAAATTATGATTCAATTTTAATTAAAACAGAAGATTTAGTTAAAAACTTTGATGATAGACACAAAACTTTAGCTACTCAATTACAAACAAATTCCCAAACAGCTTTAATAGAGTCACAAAAAACAGGACAAATATTTAAAACTATTCCTGAGACTCAATCTATTACTAATATTGAATATAAAAGCATTACCTCTAATTCTGCTCAATTAGAAGTAAGTTTTGATGCTGCAGATAATAATTATTTAAATGAATTTACTAAAATACAATTAAATTATAGAAATGTAAATAATACCTCATCAAGTATGCAACCTATTACAGCAATAGCAACAAAAGATAATGGAACAAACACATATAAAGCAAGTTTTACTTTATCTAATTTACAAGTTGGACAATACGAAATTACTTCTATTGAATACCAACAAGGTTCAAAAATCAATCGCGTTCGTTATACTCAAACACAAACCTTACCACAAGAAAAAGTAAATCAAGATAATCCAGAAAATGTAAGAATAGAATTTGGACAAACTGTTTTACCAACTCAAAAAATCTTTACTACACTAACATCAATAAAACAAATTTTAATTCCACAACAAGAAGTCAGAGATACAAGCGCAAGGATTGAGGTTGAATTAAATGATACTGCAGGTATCTTTAATGGTTCTACATTAGCTTTAAAAGTTTACAAGAAAAATGAACCAAATCGATTTTTAAATCTTAAAGATGCACTGGTTATCAGTAGTAGTAGTAGGGCGATTTTCTTACTCGATGATTTAGATAAAAACACTCAATATGTAGTATCTGAGGTTCGTTTAAAACAAAACCAAAAAGATTTAAAATTACAAGAAGAGGTTCAATCTTCTTCTCCTGCTTCTTCTTCTCCTGCTAAATTTGAAAAAGAATTTACAACTACTACTGAATATGCAACAGTTGTAAAAATTACTGATGAAACTAATAGTTTATCAACATCAGATCAAATTTCTAAAGCAAAAGTTAAATTAGAATTTGATGCAAAAGATAAGTTCTTAAAAGATAAAAATATTAGTCTTTATCTAAAATATACTGCCATATTAGAAGGTAATCCTAAATATTCTACACAAGCAAAACAAGTAACAGAATCTAATGGAGAATATTCTATTGAATTTGAACTTGATAAACTAAGTGCAGGTAGTGAATATAAAATTGATGGTCTATTCATGTCTAATCAAGATATGGAAAACCAAAAAGGATTACAAGGCAACATTACTACATTAATTAATATTGATCAAACTAAAGTTACTTCACAACAACAAATATTTAAAACAGAAGTAGCTATCTCTAGAATCGTTACAAATACATCTGAAACAACAGCAAATGTTTTAGTAACTTTAGATAATTCCCAAAATAAAGAATTTAAAGATACTGACGCAACTATAGTATTTACCAAAGAAAATGATCAAATTGAAATATCTAAAACTCAAGTAACAAAATTATCTAACTCACAATTTCTTTTTCAGTTAAACGACTTAGTTAAAATTCAAAAATACCAAATTAAAGCAATTAAATTAACAGAATCAACTTCAAGTCAGCAAGTTGAGTACAATTTTGTTTCAACTTTTGACAATGAACAGAAAAAATTTGAAACAGATATTGATTCTGTAAATGTTCAAGTTAGTGCAAATCAACAAAATAAAGATGATTCAGGTGAATTTACTTTAAAAGTAAATCAAAATGAAGAAAATATTTTAAACAAATATCAAGTTCAAATTAATTATCAAAGTGTTGATAAATCTGAAGCACAAAAAGTAATTAATTGAACTGATTTAACTCAAAATAATCAAGTTTTTAATGTTAGTCAACTATCTAATGGTCAACAATATCAAATTACTAATATTCAATTAAAATTAAAAAATACAATTCAAAAAACTGATCCTAAGTTATTACAAGTTATACCAGTTACTATAACTAATCCAGAACCAGTTACTAACAACACCATTTATACTAATACATCTATTAAATCTATTTCATCAGTATCTACATTTGAAAAACAAGCCACTGTTACAATTGAATTAAACAATAATAATAAAATCATCCAACAAAATAAACAGCTTCAATTAACATATCAATTAGTAAAACAAGGAATAGTTGTTAATAACGGACAAACTCGTACTAAACAAGCTTCATTTTCAGCAGCTGATAATAAAGTGGTATTTAATCTAGATGGTTTAGAAAAAGGTAGTCAGTATCAAATAGTAAAATTAGAAACTGATTTAACTCGAGTTCAAGGATTTGCAAATTCCCAAATAAAATTTGCTGATACTGTTAAAGACCCAGACAAAAAATTTGATGTTGCAGCAACAACTGCAGATATTACTTACTTAACATATGAACAAATTACTACAAGATCTGCTAAAGTTAAAGTAAGATTAAAACAAGATGATAAGTTCTTGTTAAGTGATAATGGAAATGACATTGTATTATCTTATAGAAATGCAAGTGATAATGTAGTTCTAACTTCTCAACCAGCAAGTTTAAGACAACAAGGTAATGAGTTAGAAATTGAGTATCAATTAAATAATTTACTACCAGGTACTAAATATGAAATTGAAAAAATTATTTCACTTAAGTATTCTATTAGTGTGCAACTAGATAATTCAATCAACACAACTTCATTCCAAGAAAGTCAAGTAAACAGAAAAGCCTTTTATACTCACGTAGAAGTAAGTGATATACAATTAGATAAAATTCAAAATCCAAATAACAATAATCAAGAAGAAACAAGAGCTTTAGATCATAGTGCTAATGTAAAAGTGGTTTTTGCTGATAAAGAAAAAACTTTAAGAGGACAGCAAGTAAAATTAACTATTAAGCAAGGTTCTACTATTGGATTAAGTAATACATCAAATAATACAAAAGAAGTTGCTGCAGTGGTTCAAGAAGATAATCAAAATCAAAACCAAGTATATGCAACATTTAATTTAACTTCTTTAGTTAAATGAACCAATTACACTGTAGAAACAGTAACTCATAATGCCACCTCAAATCAGCCACAAAATAATCAACCAATTCAATTTGATTCTGCATTTAATCCAAGAGGGGATAAAGAAGCTAAAAAACACTTCCAAACTTCTGGAGATGTAATTGATATTTTAAAAACTATTCAAGCAGTTGATATCCAAAACCCTAAAAAAACAACATTAATATTGGAAGTTAATGAGTTAAATGCTGCAATTATGAAAGATAAATCATATCAAATAGAATTTGAAGATAAAAAAACTCAGAAAAAATATATATCAAGTCAGCCTGTACAAGTAAGAAATGATTATAATGATTCTTTCGGAGGTCAATCATTAACAAATAAAAACATTTTAAGATTTGACATTAGTAAAGATTATGTTTCAGAAGTTCAACAAAATGGACAAGTAAGCAATCAAAAAACTACACTTGATGAAGGACACAAATTCCAAGTAACAAAAATTACAGAAATATCTCTAGCAAGTAATACAAAAAAAATAGCTGTGGGAATTCCACAAAACACTAACACACAAGTTCTACAAGGTACAGAAACAAATCCTTTAATTAATACATCTGTTCAACAAATACCTGAAGACCAACAAATCATCTTCCAAACTATTTATGACTATCCAACAGTTGAAAGGCTCTATGCAGGTGAGACTACATTACAATTGAATGGAAAATGAAAAACCACTTTAAAACTTAAATTCAACGATCCAAACAATACTTTAGTTTCAAATAAAAAATTTCCAAATTCACAATTTAATTGATGAATGGAAAAATCAATAGTAAAAGTTAAATTCAATAATCAAGAACTATATTTAAACTGAACAAAAGATAATACACACACAGCTTCATCAAATGGTTATGAAGTAAAAAATGCTAGTTTTGATCAAAGCCCTGGTGTAAAAGAACTTTCATTTGATTTAGAAGCGACAGATATTAAATCTTTAATAGGTCAAGACATTAAAGTTAGTGTTATAGAAGCATCATATAACTGAATAGAAACTCAAACTTATGTTGAAACAGTATTTTCTAAAAACTTTACATCTCGTTTTGGTCATGATGGTATTACCAAAACAGTTTATGGTGAAGAAATAAAAACTAAGATTAGACCTAAGTTATATATTGAGCAAGCTACTTCAACAATGAACTATGATAAAGACTTATTTGGATTTACCATAGCAGTCTACGATCCAACAGGATTAATTAAAACCACCAATGATCAAGAAAACAGTTGAGCAAATGATAGATGAACAGTAGAAAAAGTTAACAAACAATCATTTAATTTACAGTTTGAACCGGTGGATATTAAGGTGACTCCATTTAACTATAATAATCGATTTACTATTGCAACTCAAGAAAATGTATGAACTGGAAATAAGGATATAAACGAAATTTTTAATGGAAATGATAATAGTATATCTCCACAATCAGGTGTTGCAACTCAATTAATAGCAGCTTCCCAGCGTCCTCAATATATTCAAACTTTATCAGCTGCTGATTATGCTAAACGAAATAGTAATGATGATGGAGAAGATATATTTAGTAGTCATTATGCTTTTGTTACATTTTTCTATGATTTAACCCAAACCCAAACACTAAAACTGTTTGGCGCACAAATAGCAGAACTAGATTTAAGCAAAATAAAAATATTACAAGATTCTGATAATCCAGAAACAAACAATTTAACCATATATAATCCAAGTGGAAGAAAAAGATGATTAATTGATCCGATGATATCTTTAAATGAGTTTATAACTATAGACACTGCTAATGGAGGAGTTAATTCTGGTAATTTAAAAAAAGGTTTTGACCCCTTTAATTTTAAAAAACAAAATAATAATAATAATAATTTATCTTTAAATTACTCATCAAATACTTTATCTTCACAAACTGATTTTAGCAATGCATTAACAAGTAATTTATATATTAAAAGATGGACTTACAATCCACATTCCAATATTAATAATGTAAAAGTATATTTATCAAGACCTAATAATTTTATGATGAAAGGTGGATGAAATAACTGAGCTGCATTGGCAATGTTTATGGATGAAGATCAAAAAATTTATTTTGCTGGAGATGACTTAAACTTGCCTGTAAATTTATTTAATGCCTCAAGTTTTAGAACTCAAGATGAAGTAGAATTAAACTTTTCACTCAAGAATAATCTTATATACAATCAAAAAAATCTAACTTTTTTAGGAGTTTTAGTTAAAGATATTTCAGGTGCAGGTTATGATACATCTAGCCAAAATCAAGGTTCTTCTACTCAATATATTCAAACCCAATTCTTAATAGATCCAACTAATGCATATAAAATTCATAGAACTATTAAAATAAGATAATCTTCAAAACTATAAGGAGTAAAATGAAACAACAAAATAAATCTTTTAAGAAAAAAGCACTTGCTATAGTTTCTTTAGCCATTGCTGGAGCTTCGCTTGGTTCTATCTTTTTAATTCCATATTTGATAAAGAATTGAAAAGGTATTCAGTATAAAGTTATAGATCTAAAACAGGATTTTGATAATCTAACTACAGATAAAGCAGTAAATTTTAGTTTTGAACTTGCAGATCAAGATGCATATGATTTAGAATATGCAGATTTAAATGTGCACTTAGTTGATGAACAAGGAAACAAAGTTGTATCTACTAAAGCAAAATATGATTATTTTTCAAGAAAATATAATTATGTTCAACCTGAATCTGCGTCTTTAGCAGCTGGAAGTAGATATTATGTTCAAGTAGAAGCACAAAATAATTTCTATAAAAATAGAAAAATTAAAAAACTATTTACCTTCTCAGAAAACACTAACAATTTTGTAACTACAAAAGCATCAGTTAAGTCATTTACATTTAATAATATTTCAAACAAAGAAGCACATGTAATAGTTGACTTTAATGACTCAATAAATTCACTTGATAATAAAAAAGTAGCCCTTCAATATCACTACATCAATACAAACATCTCACAAGATGGTGTTTCACAGGAATTGTCAGTTAAAACTAAAAACTTATCACAAGAAAGTATTACTTCTTACGTTGATTCTGCTACTGTAGCAAATCAAAAAGCAATATTTGTAATCAAAAACTTAACACCTAATAGAAAATATGTAATTGAATCAGTAAAATTAATAGAACAACTTTCTCCTGATTCATTTGCATCTAGAAAAATTGATAACTTATATAATCACTTATCTGAAGAAAATAGAAGTTTTGACACTCATGCAAATACTGTTTGAGTAGATAGTATAACTGCAAGTGATATTGATGATTATTCAAAAACTTTATTATTAAGTTTTGATGAAAATGATGATAATAAAACATCATTAGAAGGTAAAAAAGTTAAATTACAATATTCAAAAGTAGATCCAAAAAATCCAAGTCCTAAATTATTTACATTAGATTCTGTAATTAGATCAAAAATAGCTGAATTTAAATTAGATAGTACTAATTCACAAAATACTTTAGAACCAGGAACAAAATACCGTGTTGAAAAAGTATTTGTAACAGATGCTTATATTAAAGACAAAAATGCAAATACTGGAATTGAATTTAAATTAATAAACGAAAAACAAAGAGAGTTTTCATCTTCTACACAAATTACAGATATTCAATTTGATAAAGTAAGTACCTCAAGTGCAAATATTAATATAACTTTTGCATCAGCTTTAGATCCTGACTTGATTGTTGATCAAGAAGCTTCACTTAGTTTATCTCCAATCTCTGGTAAAAAAATTACTGCGTTAGTTAAAAAAGATGCAAGCAAAACAAATATTTATCACCTTAATTTCCAAGCAAATGATTTATTCCAAAAAACTGAATACTTTGTAGATTCTGTTAAATTATTATTAAAAAATAATCAAGTTGTTTATTTTGATGATACAAACACACCAACATCTAATGATCAACCAAATCAACCAATTAGTGTTAAAAAGATTTTATTTGATAAGAATCTAGAAAATACAAAAGATGCAAAAAGAAGATCTTTTACAACACATGAATTAGATGTTGAAGTATTTATTAAATCTTTCCCAGAATCTAAAATTAATTCAGTTGAATACAACATTGGATTTACTCCTTTATTTTCTTGATTAAATGGGCATAAGTTTATTTTAAAATATAAACAATTAAATTACACAGGATCTGAAGAAGGTGCAAAAGATGGATTTGGTCCAATTATTTCTTCTTCTGCTGTTGAAGCCAAAGATTATAATATTAAATTTAGTCTAATTGAGTTTAAAGATGGGGTTAAATATCAACTAGATTCTATTCATTTAGCTGACGATCCACAAAGAAAAATTGAATTAATATTTGATCCAAACTCTAAACAAAATGATTTAAGTTCAAATCAATTTGCAACTAAAATATTTGTTAAGTCAATTGATATTAAAGATCTTAAAGATACATCAGCTACAGTTAAATTAGTTTTTGGTGACTATACAAAATCACTTTTAAATGAACAATTACAAAACAAAAAAACTAGAAACGTAAAACTTTTATATGAATCAAAAGATACAGTAGTTTCTAATGATTTTGCAGATACTGAAGTAAAAGAAGAAAATGGCGAAATTGTAGCTGAATTTAAATTAAATAACCTACAGAAAAAAACAACTTATGAGATTAAAAATGTTTATTTAGATCCTCTTTTAGTTAACTTTACTGACATTACTATTAAATCATTACCAAATAATTCATTTACTACACCTCATAAACAAGTAATTATTGCTACAGCTAAAGTAAATGATATAATGCCTAATTCAGCAACTGTTGATGTTTCATTTGATTTAGGAGCTAACTTATTTTTAGCTGATAAAAAATTAAAATTACTTTATCAAAAAGAAAATGATTCTACAGTTTTTGAATCAGAAGCTACTACAGTTGGATTAGGTCTTAATACATCCTTTAAAATTAAAGACTTAGAAGCAGGATCTAAATACAAATTAGTAAATGTTAAAGTTGATGAATCACAAACTGATATCGCTGATACTAAATTTGTCTTTAAAACCAACGATCCTAATACACAAACAGAGTTTTACACTTATTTAGGTGTTGGTTCATTTCAAAAAGAAATCCTTAAACAAGATTCTATTGATATTTTAGTTAAACTAGAAAACTCTGATCCAAAAACTAAAGATATTAAAGATGCAATTTTAGTTTACCAAAGACTTTCTGATCAAACTATTTTTACTCAAAAACAAAATTCATATGATCAAAATAATAAGACTTTAAAGTTTGAACTTAAAAACTTAACTAAATTTACTGATTATAAAATTTTAGATGTTGCTTATAATTTCCAAAATCTAGTCTGAAATAAAAATATAAACAAAGACACTTCCGAAGATATTAAGTGAAAAACACTTGCAGAAGATGCAAAAATTATTAATATTTACCAAAATGTTCAAGAACTAACTTCTGTTGGAGTTTCTCTAAACTTTAACAACTTTAGCGACGCTTATTTATATAATGACAAAATAAAAATTAAGCTTAAAAAAACTGAGCCAGCAGATACAACTCAAAATCTAAATTCAAATGCTGTACTTGAAAAAGAAGTGCAAATAAACTCAGATTTAACAGCTGATTTTACTTTTGATAACTTAGATCCAGGTTCTACTTATGTAATTGAGCAAATGAGCGATGTTAATAAACCAGATCTTAGATTACATGACTGAAATCAGACAAAACTTTATACTAAATCACAAGTTAAAAATTTTGAATTCTCTGAAATCAAACAAAATTCTGCAAAAGTAAAAATTAATTTCTCAGACTCAGAGAATTTCTATGACCAAAAACAAATTCAAGTATTTTACAAACAAGTAAGAACTGGAAATATATTTTCTGTTACATCTGATTCTAACAACAAAGTATCTAATCATTCAATTACTATTGAATTAAAAAATCTAGAAAAATATTCTGAATACGTAATTGAAAATGTATTACTAGTTTCAGATGCAGGAAATACACCAATTACTATCTCAGAGCAAGCAAAAACAAATCAAGCTTTTGCTACAATAGTTTCTGAAATTAATCTAGTAGATGTGAAAGTAGATAAAATAAATACAGACTCAGCCCACATTAGCGTCATCTTTGATTCTAATATAGATTTTTACTTAGACAATAAACAAGTAAAAATTGTTTTTGCTGCAAAAAACCAAAATACTAACAGAAATTGAACCGAGACAAAAGACGTTACAATTACAAACAAAAACGGTATTTATCAAGCAGAAACAAATTTAACTAACTTAGAAGAAGGAGCTCAATTCGAGATTAAATCCTTTGAAGTAGGTATTGAAAAAATTACTCCAACTTCTAATTTACAGCCAACTACTTTAGCTGATTCTGATAATGTATTAAAACCTATATTTAAATTAGATAATAAAGAATGAAATCAGCAAAATATTTCAACTATAACCCAAGCTAATTTTGCAACTCATGGTGTTATCTCTCAAATTTCTACAGAAAATTTAATACAAGATAGTGCTAATGTTAAAGTTAAATTTAAAAATTTAAATAGTGATTCAGCACAGGTATTTAATACACATTCAGCTACTTTATCATTTAATGGTCCAGATGGTGTTATTTCTGCTACTGCAACTATTAATAATAATGAAGCAACCTTTAGTTTTAGTAATTTATCTAAATTAACTCAATATAGTTCTCCTTCTTTAATTATTAAAAACGTAAATAATCCACAAAGAGAAGTTTTAATTCCATTTGCAAAAGAATATGACAATCTAAATCAACAACAAAACACTAAAACTTTCCACATCAAAGACTTTACAACTACATTTACTTCAGTTTCAATTACTTCATTTGAATATGAAAAAATTTCTACAACAGAAAATAGATTAACTTTTGAATTCGATAGATTAGTTGATTATTTAATTAATGATAAAAAAGTAAAACTAGTTTATAGAATCAAAGGAACAAATCAACAAAGTCAGCCAATAACAACAGATGCAATCAAAGTCTCTGATTCAACAGTTTCTTTTGATTTAAAACAACTAAATGAAGGTAGTGAATATGAAGTTGAAAAACTTGAAGTAGAAGATGATAAAGCCAACAACATTTCAAGCATATCAGTTAATACAAGCCAAGTATTTACAAATACTAACAACAAAAACATATTCTTTACACAATCAGTAATTTCAACAGTTTCCTCACAACATTCTTATTCTCTTACTTCTGTAGATGCAGATACTAAAAGAAGAGTACAAATTACTTTATCAGATTCTGAAGGTAGATTTAAAGATACTAATTTAAAAGATAAAACTAAATTAGAATTAATTTCACAGCACTCAAACAACATAATTGAAGTAAAACCAACAAGTTTTACAAATAGTACATTAGAATTTGAACTAACAAATCTAGATAAACTCTCTGAGTATCATATAAATACTTTATTTATTAATAATGAAGTTATTCCTTGAGCTCATAATTTAAACTCATCTGATCCACAGATGGTGCCAAAACCTAGAGTGTTTAAAACCACAGCAAATGAAGCTAAATTAGTATCAGTAACACAAACAGATTCTAGTGCACATAAAGCAGTAGTTAATATTCAATTTGATCCACAAAAAGATTATTTCCTTTTAGGTAATGCAATTTCAGTTAAATTCAAAAAAACTTCAGGTAATGCTTCACAAAATCAATATGTTACTAAACAAGTAACTATTGACAACGAAGGTATTGCAAGAGTTGAAATTGATAAAGAAAAATTAGCACAAAATCCTATAAATACTGATTTAACAGCTGGTGCTGTTTATAAAATAGATTCTATTGATTTTCACGATATTACTACACAACTAGATACTGAAAAATTAGTAAATACAAAAATTAGTTTAGAAACATATATTCCAAATTCTTCTGATGTTACAGCTTCAACTCTTTTATCACAAGCTGAATCTGAGTTTAGAACTCAGCCAATTGTACAAACTCTAGAATCTACAAACTTAGAAAATTCTAGTGGTAATATAGATATTCAAATTAACTCAGAAGATACTGCGTTAACTAGCAAATATGCTTGAATTACTTATCAATCACAAAAAGATAATTCAATAATAGTTAGATTAAAATCAAATCAGCAAATTAGTCTTGAAAGAGGACAATATAAAGCTAACTTTAACTTATCAAGTCTAAAAGTACTTGAACGTTATAAAGTTTTAAATGTCAAATTAGGTGATGATCAAAATCCAAACGCAAGAGCAAGTGGTTTAGAAATAGATCAGCAAATTGATCAACAAAATAAACGTGAGTTTTATACCAAACCTACTAGAGCTATTATTCAAGATATTAAAGTAAATTATCCAGATGCGAGAGGTACACAAGCTGTTGTAGATATTAAATTTGATGATGTTCATGATACTTACTTAAATGGTTCATCTGCAACAATTACTTACGAAAGAATTGATGATACTGGTCAACAAATAGGAAATGATATAACACATAAAACTACTTTATTAAACCAAAATTTCCAAATAATTAACTCTTCTGTAAAATTTACTTTAACAGGTGATACTACTCAATCAGATACACAAAAAGTTGTATTAGTTGAAAATACAATAAATAGTAACAATAAAATATCAAAAACTAATACAGTAAAAGACATAGGAACTTCAACAACAGAATGAGAAAGAGATGCTCCTAAAAGTAAATTAGTTGAAGGTACTAGATATAGAATTAAAAAAATAGAATTAGAAAAACCATCAGCTGATTTACAAAAACTACATTTTGAATTTAAACAAGATACTAAAGTAACTTCTAAGAAAATTAATGAAACTACATTAATTGAACCACTTAGAATCTCTACTTATGATTATAAAATTCAAGTTAATGAAACCCCAACAGCCGTAAATACAAAAATAGCTGTTTATTATTCAACTAGTTATGATCTAAATGATCAAGATAAAAGTAAATTTGATTTATATGTTAAAAACTTATCGACCAATGAAGTTGAAATTATTTCAGCAGCTAATACTATAACTAAATTAAGTCCATCAGATAATGACGGAAACTATAGAGTAGAATTTGAATTAACAAATAAAAAAGCTTCTATTTATAGGATATTATCTACAACATATAATGACCAAACTGTTTTAATGTCATCTTATCTAAATCCTGAACAAAGTCAAGCTAATATTTATACAACCCCAGCTTCTAAATCTAAAGTAAAAGAATTAAAATACTTAACTAATTCACAATTAGAAGAAACAAAAGCAACAGTTATAGCATTTTTCGATGATACTAATGAAGATTTAACTAGAGCCAAAAGAAGAGCCATATTATATTACAAAGAAAAAAACTCAAATCAAACTAAAATATCTACTGAAGTAGAAATAAAAGAAAATAAAGCAGAGTTTAAATTAGGTGAATCAGGAACAGGTTTAAATCCTAATACTGACTATATAGTTGAAAAAATAAAAATTGAAACACAATTAGATTTTAATAAAGATCTTCAAGATAACAATTTAGATACACAAAAATTTGCTATTATTGCAAATGAAAATGATTCTGAGTTTAATACTTCTATTCAACCTAATGATAAAAATTTTGAAACCAAAGCTCAATTTCAAACTGCTTTTAGTGCTCAATCAGAAAATTCAGCTACTGTTACTTTAAGATTCAAAAATCCAGGGCAACAGATTCAAAATCAAAAAACTGCTTATATTGTTTTTGCTGAAAGCTCATTAGCTTCTAATAACCAAAATGATATTTTCCAAGAATCACAACAAAAAACTAATTTATCATTTGGCAATATTAGTCAAAACACACTTGCATTTAACTTAAAAGGTCTAAAAAAAGGTACTCTGTATAAAATTCAAAAAGTTATTATTGATAACATTGAATATAACATTGAGCAAAGTGCAACAAGTACATTTTCAACTATATTATCAAAAGCAACTGTGACCAATATTGATTATAAGTATTCAGAGTTTTCAACTACTGAAGCAAGTCAACCAAGTCAAGCTAATAACGTAAAAGCTAAATTTAGAGTGTATTTCCAAACAGTAGATAATTTCTTAAACAATCAATATATAAATGTAAAACTACAAACTAAAACTGCTAGTTTGTCAGATCAATCACAACAAAACCAAAATATTAACAAAGTAGCACAAGTTCAAGTAGATAATACTGGTTTAGTCTACGCTGATGTAGAATTTACCAACACAGAACAAATTAAAGCTGCAACTGAATATTCAATTTCAGAAATACAAATTTTAAATTCTAGTTCTTCAACAGATTTAAAACAAGGTGTACAAGTAGAAGGTATTTCAAGACTAACTAAAGATTTTTATACAATTACTAATATACAATCCTTTGATGCCGCTGTAGATGAAACTAGTGCTGAATTAGTATTTAAATTAAATTCTAAAGATCGTCAAATAAGTAATACACCAGTAATATTAAATTTACGTGATAATAACAATGTAAAATATTATTCACAAGTAATCTTTAATAATACTACTAACGAAATTAAGTTTTCTTTATCACATTTAGATAAATTAAAAGAATATACTATTGAATCACTACAGTTTTCAAAAGGTAATACACCAGTTAATATTGCCTTTATGCCTAATGTATCAAAAACATTTAAAACTATAGCTAAAGACTTTGAGATTAAAGATATTGTGCAAGTTTCTAATACCGATAAAACTGTTAAATTAAAATTAACATTTAATGGTGATTTAGATAAATACTTATTAAATAAACAAATTAAACTAAAATATCAAGAATTTAAAGATGGTCAAGAGCAAGGTAGTGAAAAAACTTCAAAAACAATTGCTACAATTAGAACTCCACGAAGTGTAGTTCAAGCAGGACCTAAAACCTTTGAAGCAGAATTTGAATTACAAAACAATGATGTAACAGATGGAACAAGATATAAAATTCACAGTGTTGAATTAGTTGATAAAAACTTGAAAAATAACTCAAATACAGTTTTAACATCTAGAATCTCAGATGATATTCTTAAATTCTTCCAGCACAAATTATTTTTTGAAACTAAAGTATCACAACCTAAATTAAAATCAATAACAATGGAAAAAACTACTAATGAAGAGGGTGAAGAAAATACTTATATTGCTCCAATTACATTAGAATTTTTTGATAAAAATAATGCATTAGCTAAAGATAAAATTGGTTCACCATCTAAAGGATATATAGCTTCTTCAGCATCTGGTAGACAAAATCAGTCAAATAATGGTAATAATGCTCGAAATGCTTGAAACTTTGAGTTTTGAACAGATAATAAAGAACAAGTTACATTCTTAGATAATGTTGAAGTTACTCATGACAACAGTGCTAAAACTACAAAAGTTAAGATTTTTATGAAAGGTAGTGCAAAAAAATGAGTAAAAACTAATCAAAAAATTCAACAAGATAATTCTAATTCTAATTCTAAGAATAAAAGATTAAGATTTACTTATTCTTATTACGAAGATCTCGATCGTACATCTGCAAAAAGCGTAGGAAGCCTAACTTCTGATGTTATTCACACTTACGCTAACGCACAGAGTACGTCTGCTCAAAATAGCGACCCACTATTTATAGATTCACCGGATAAATTTGTGTTGGAAAAATCATACGGTAGATTTTTAGGTGATGCTAGATTTATTTATTCATTAGAAGTCTATGATCCAAATAAAATCATTCAAAATGTAAATAAAGAAGATAATCCTCAAGTTGAAGGAAAATGACAACAACTTGAATTGTATTCTACTAAAACACCAATAAATCAAATAAATAAAAAATCACGAAAAGTTTGACAAAGTATAAATGAAATTAAATTAAATCTTTTAGCTAAAAAATCAGTATTAAACTTTAGAGGACTTTCATATGACAAAGGAGACTATAGCTTTAATTATAAAAACGCTAACTTAACTCAAAAAGATGCACTAGATATTCCTACTTATACTAATACTTTAGATACATCTTCAGAAATAGATTTTAAATATAAATATGAAAATAATTTGACAACTGATCTATATATAGTATCTAACGTAGACCCTGATAATGCAAATCATCCTCAAGAACAATACACAAGACAAGTAATAGATACCAGAATCAATACATATCTTAGAGAAGTTAGAAGTTCTAGTAATGCTGATTTTAAAACTATTGATTTACAAATAGGACCTGGCACTGGAAATCCAAATCAAATAGATAAAGTACTTTCTAAAATACTTTCAGTAGATTTTAATGTTTTAGAAATAAAAAATAACAAAATTTTATTTGCTAAAAACTCTTCCAAATTTATTAATACTTTCCAAACTCCGTTTGCAATAGGTACAGATGCTTGATGATTTGGTTCTGCAGTTGCAAACACAGGTAATAATGCATCACTTCTAAACAATAACTATAACATTTTAGGTCTTACACCTAATGTTGACACAGATCAAAGTAATAACAAGAATTTTGGTATTGAACAAATAACATACAACAAAGACAATGATACAGTTGAGGTTAAATACCATAGAGAACAAGATTCAAAAATTCAAACCGCTTTTCCAGAAGTCGCATATGCATCCTTTATTAACCAAAAAGGAGATCTCTACTTCTTTGGAGGTAAAGACGGAAGACCACTTTCATATAGAAATGATTATGACTATACAAATGAAACAATGACTTTCTATTTAAGACCAGATGCAATTCCATATGAACAAAGACCAAAACATGGAGAAATACTTTCATTTGTTGGAGTAGTTGTAATTCCTTATTTAGGTGAAGGTACACCAAGTTTTGCTTTTACAGTTGAACCTAACGGTAAAAAAGGTGAAGTAATGATAAAAGCATCAAATTCACTTAGTTGAACAATAGATTTTAGAAAAATGTATCTAACTAACTTCGTAAAATCTGATCCTATTTATAAAAGTATTAAAATAGGATTTGATAATTGAATATAATTAATTTCTAAAATACAAAAACAGAGCAACTTTGCTCTGTTTTGTTTGTAATATTTTTAATGAGATTATTTTTTATACTCAATAACTTTGTAATTATCTTTTGTATCATATCACATTGTTGGATACATAAAAGCAAAGTCAATTTCTGCATCACCAGCAGCAGTTTTAAATTTAATTATTCTTTCATTACCTTTCCCTTTCTTAGCTTCAACTTTTCCTTGACCTTCTTGTACATATGGTAAAACTACTACTCCAACAAATGAAAGTATTTCTCCATGTTTTGGTCTTTGATCGTATGGTATTTGTTCAGAATGAAGATTAAACCACATTGCATTTTGATGGTAATCAAAGTCAGTTACATAATTTAAAGGTTCACCTCTTTTGTTTCCAAAAAAGTACAATTGCCCTTGGTTATTAACAAAAACAGCATAAACAGCTCCTGGGAATGAAGTTTGTAGTAAATAATTATCTGCTATGTTGTAATTTACAGTAAATATTTGATATATTCAAAGACCTAGATACTAAAAAGTGTTGTTTTTTATTAAAGTTGTAGTAGCAGAATACTTAAATTCAGATATTCAAAGTCAAAAATATCAAATAAAAAATAACTCTGTAGTAAAGATAAACAACATTCCAACTAAAATAATGCAGAATTCGTAAAAGAGATTAATTTTAATAAAATATATCTTGCTTCATTCGTAAATTCAGAACCAATATATAAAATCAGTTTCGATTATAAGTAAAAATAAAATTCTTATAAAATACAAAAACAGAGCAAATTTGCTCTGTTTTTGTATTTTAGAAATTAATTAAATTCAATTATTAAATCCTATTTTGATAGGTTGATATATAGGTTTTGATTTAACAAAGTTTGTTAAATACATTACCCGAAAGTCTATAGTATTGAAATTATCAAATCCAGAAGCAGCATTTATTCTAACTCTTCCTTTACTATTTCCTGGATTTAGTTGATAACTTGCTGTGTTTTGGTCTTGACCTAAATATGGAATTACAACAACTCCTACAAAAGATAAAATCTCTCCATATTTTGGTCTTTGATTGTATGGAATTTGTTCAGAAGTTAAATAAAAAGTCATTGAATTATTTGTATAGTCAAAATCATTTACATAAGAAAGTGGTTGTCCATCTTTACCTCCAAAGAAGTAAAGATCTCCTTTTTGGTTAACAAAGGACGCATAAGCAACTTCAGGAAATATAGTTTGAATCCGTGAATTACTATCTCTGTGATACTTAACTTCTACAGTATTATTGTCTTTATTATATTTTAACTCTTCAATACCAAATTTTGTATTATTAGATTGGTCAGTGTCAATATTATTACTAAGACCTAAGACATTAGTATCTTGTTTTAATTGTGAAGGTGCTTGAGATACTAATTGATTATTGGCTGTACCAAATCATCAATTGGTAGATTCAATTATAAAAGGTGTTTGAAATGTGTTTATAAATTTCGGAGAATTTTTTGCATATAATACCGGTTTACTTTTTATTGTAAAAGTATCAAAATTAGCCGAAATTATTTTAGATAAAAGTTTATCTTTGTCTGATGCATTAATACTTATTCCTTTTGATACTTGAATATTTACAGTTTTATAGTCTGGATTATTTGAATTTGCGATCTGACTTATATAAGTATTTAATCTTCTTTTTTCTGGACCTTTTTGATTTCCTTGATAATTAGATGTTTCATTTCTTTGATAATGTTGACCTTGTTTTAGCTTAGTAAATCCACTAAATTCATATTTATACTTAAAACTAATTTGAGAATTAGAATCTAAATTATTGGTATAGTTTGGAATATCCTGTGCGTTTTCTTTAGAAATTGTTTGATTACTATCAACTCTATTAAATTCCTGTGAATTTGAAATATATGTTAATTTTCTAAAATTTAAAATAGAATCTTTTGCTCTCATTTGAAACAAAATGCTATTAGCTGTTCTAGGACCATTGTCATATAACTCGTATCTTGCTCATTGTCCTCCACCAGGATTGTTATCAAATGGAACATTTTGAATTAATTTATTTGGATCATAAATTTCAAGTGAATACATAAATCTTCCATCACCATTAAATCTACCGTATGATTTCTCTAACACAAATCTATCCGGTGAATCTATAAATAGTGGGTCACTATTTTGAGCAGACGTACTCTGTGCGTTAGCGTAAGTGTGAATATCATCAGAAGTTAGGCTTCCTACGCTTTTTGCAGACGTACGATCGAGATCTTCGTAAGGGAATAGAAAAAAACTCAATTAAAAGTTATTTAATTGAGTCATTAAAGTGTTGTATATAAATAAATATTTTTATATTATTATTATTATTATGTTTTATAAATTTAAATTATAAATTAATGATACTAAAATGATACTAAAATTTATTATTAATTCCTATAGTGATAAATATCTAAAAATCCTTCATTTTTAAAGCAAAAATTATCATTTTTTGAAAATTTTAAAATAAAAATTTCAAAAATATGATACCAATATGATACCAATATGATACCAATATGATACTAAAATGATACCAAAATGATACTAATCAATACTGTTAAAAATATTTAATAAATTTGTTAATAAAATAGCATTACTACTGAGCGGATCCCCTTTTCTTAGGAAAATAGAAAAGGGGATTTTTTATGAAATATTCATTAGAATTTAAATTAGAATGTGTAAAAAAATACAAAAAAGGAATTGAAATTAAAAAGCCCGATTTTGTTAATACAAGTCAGAAAAATTTTTTAAATCAAGTAATTTTTGAGAAAAAATTTATGACAAATTAGGAGTTGAAGGACTTAAGAAAAACCACGAAATAAAAAGTGAACTATAGATCAAAGATTAAACATAGTTAAAAGATTTTTAGCTGGTGAACCAATTGTTAAAATTTCACTTGAAAATAATCTTAATCCAAGTCAAATATCTTTTTGAAAGAAAAATATTTAGAATCGGGAATTAGTGGTTTACAATTAAACAAAGGAAGACAAATAATGAAATCTAAGATTAATAATAATAAATCTACAAAAATATCAAACAATTCCGATAGTCAAGATCAATCAAATTCTTCATTATCTGTATATGAAGAACTGAAACTTCTTAGAAAAGAAAATAAACTTTTAAAAAGGAAAATGAAGTACTAAAAAAGTGAAAAGCCTTGGTAGAGATCTTTGACTCAAATCAACCAAGGCAAGAAAAATAAAAAATTTATAATAAAGTAAAAGCTGACAAAAACCTTCAGCTTAACTCAAGTATTAAAAGAGTTTTCTATTCCTATATCTACTTTTTATTATGAACTCAAAAAAGAAGATTTTGACAAGAAAAATGAAGAAATTATAAGCCAAATGAAGCTTATTTTTGATGAAAATAAAGCAAGATATGGAAAAAGAAGAATAGAAGCTGAACTTAATAATAGAGGCTATAAAATTGGACTTAAAAAGTTCGCAGATTAATGGAAAAATTCGATCTCAAAGCAATTTGTCCTAGAAGAAAATACAAATCTTACAAAGGAACTGTTGGCAAAATTGCAGACAATATTTTAAATAGAAATTTTGTCGCAACTCAACCAAATCAAAAATGAACTACAGATGTAACTGAATTTAGCGGTTCATTTGGAAAAGCATATTTATCACCAATTTTAGATATGTTTAATGGTGAAGTTATTGCTTGAGATTTGTCTACAAGCGCTAACATCCAACAAATTAGGAAAATGCTTCAAAAAGCTTTTTCCAAACACAAAAATCTTGAAGGTTTAATTTTTCACAGTGATCAAGGTTGACAGTATCAACATAGACAATTTTCAGAAAAATTAAAACAAAAGGAATAATTCAGTCCATGTCTCGAAAAGGAAATTGTTTAGATAATAGCGTTATTGAATCGTTTTTGGAACATTAAAAAGAGAATGTTTTTATGGTCACTGAAAAAGAATTTTTAACTTTTAAACAACTTCACAAAGCAATTGCAAATTATATTTATTATTACAATCACAAACGAATTAAAGACAAAATAAAATGAATGTCTCCCATTAAATTTAGAGAAACATTCATTTCAAATTATAATTAATTAAAACACTTAAAAATTTTAGAAGAAAAGGGTACCACCTCACTACTACTGTGTTATTCTTCTAATATTTCTCAATAACCAGCTCTAGCTGTACCTATACGTTTTATTTTTCCAGCTTTTTTCAATTCATTTATATCTCTATTTAAGGTCACTCTTGGTATTTGGGTTATATTACTTAATGTGCTTAAGCTTATTGTGTGATTATTTTTAAAGTCTAATAAAATCATTAATCATCGTTTGCTTTTTTCATAAATATATAAAAATTTGTTATATAATGTGTATGTAAACAGATAAGGTCTGGCGCGTGGCGTAAGTGTAATGTAAGTGCACCCGCTTATCTGGGCTCCTTCATTTTGAAGGAGTTTTTTAGTTATTAACAAACAAAAGTAATCAAAATAAAATAAAAATTTTTTTCATAAATATAAAAAAATGTTATAATATTAATGTAAACAGATAAGGTCAGGTACGTTTGTATAAGTGTAATGTAAGTGCACCCGCTTATCTGGGCTCCTTCATTTCGAAGGAGTTTTTTTATTATTAACAAACAAAAGTAATGAAAAATAAAATAAAAATTTTTTGATAAATATAAAAAATGTGTTAAAATAAAAACGTAAACAGATAAGGTCAGGTACGTGTGTTTAAGTGTACATATTAGTACACCCGCTTATCTGGGCTCCTTCATTTCGAAGGAGTTTTTTTATTCTTTATTAATAGTATTTTTTATTTGCATTAATAAAAATTTGTTATATAATATTATCAGATGACAGATAAGTGCTGAATCCTTCGTGGTTTAAGTGTAATGTAAGTACTCCCCCTTATCTGGGCTCCTTCATTTTGAAGGAGTTTTTTTATTTATAGATAGTAACACTACATATAATAATTGTCTTTTGTCAATTTCCTATAAATAATAATTTTATGTAATATATTTTTTTTATATTATCGAATTGAATTTTGGATTTAACTATGTTTTAAATGAATGTGTTTTGATAAAATTTAAAAATAAAATATATGATTATTAATATGAAATTTCATTTTTTATTTGCATATTTTCAATTTTAATATATAATTATTATAGATTTACAGGTAAGTCTGATTCCTATAGGATTTAATCGTAATGTAAGTACGACCTCTTATCTGGGCTCCTTCGTTTTGAAGGAGTTTTTTTATTTTTACTTATATAAATCACTTAGAATTTAAAAAGTTTTTAAATAAAACTACTTTACCAATAATTATTAAAAATTAATATTAGCTTTTTTTTATTTCTTTTTTGTTCTTAAAAATTTTTTTGTTGTTTTTAATAGATTATTTTCCACGGATAATTTTTTAATTCAATAATTTTAAAAATATAATTAATTATTTGTATCTTTACTTTCTTCGCTTGATATATCAAGAATAAAATTAAATGCTTTAATTTGAAGCTAAGTTAGATGATTTAAAGTTTATAATTTAATTAGGATTATGAAACATAAAAAAGAGATTTATTTTCCAAAGATATCACTTAAAGACAAATTGCGCTGATTATTTTTGGGAAAACTTCCTTTAGAAAGAAAGTATAAACCGAAAATTGTTGAATATCTATTTATGCTATTTTCTAGCATAATAATATTTATTTGTGAATTAATTTTATTAATAGCTATTATCAACATTTTAAACACTAAAAGCGAAAATTCCTTTTGGGTTTCTTTTATTACAAAAATAAAAGAATTTAATTTTAGAATCATAATAACTATTTTAATTATCACTTATGTTGTAGAGATATTTTTATCTTTGCATATTTTTTACATACTTTCAAAAACAGAATTTAATAAATGAACGGGTATAATAGCTGCTATTTCTGCACTGCTATTTCTAAGTCCAATTTCATTTATTTTTACAATTATGGCATATCAAAAAAATGATCTTGCTTTTGAATAGATAATCCAAAAATATAAAAAGGAATCTAATATGAAAAAGAATAAATTTTTATTATTTAGTCCCGTAATTTTAACTGGTACCACATTAGCTACTTTAATATCTTGTGGTCAAACCGATATAAAAGATAGTAAAGACATTTACATCGCAGTAGACGGTGTGCAACAAGATTTTTATAACAAAGCAATTGAATTATTCAATCAAACTGACTCATACAAAGAAGGATTTAGAATTAAAACAATTGCCAAAGACGTTTGATCAGCTTTAGATTTTTCAGTCCAAGGTATTAATGATAATGCAGTTCCAGATATTTTTTATACTCCGCAAGATAGATTAACTGATTTTGTACAAAAAAACGCAGTAGCAGATTTGGGTAAATTCGATCCAAACCTTTTTGACGATATTGCAAAAGAAGTACAACTAACTGAAACAGAAAAAAATGATGCAAAAAAATTCGGAGAAGTAAGTGGAGTTTCCCAAGATGGACTTAAAACACTTTCACAATTAGTAGGAATTAGACACAACAAAGAAGGAATTATTATAGCTTCAAATAAATCAGAACTTGAAACCCGAAATGTGTTTAAAAATCCTTCAAGTGATACACTAAAAGAACTAGTTGAATCAGGTGAAATTGTTTTAAGATTACAAGATCTATGATACGGTAACGGAATTTTTTATGGTGGAATGAAAGCTTATTGAGATTCATTATCTGAAGAAGAAAAAGCAAGCTATCCTAAAAACTTTGGTGAGGCTTTAGCTTCAAAAAGCATATACGCTGATCCAGCCGTTCCAAATAAACACTCATCTGGATTTATAAAAGGTGATAAATATCATCCAATTTATAAAAAAGGTTTAGAAGCTGTAGTTGATGTGCTTTGACCTGTTATTAATGCAGCTTATTTTATGACAGATGAAGAATATAGTCAAACTCCTTGAGGTCAAAAAGATATTTCACGAACTGATTTACAAGGTTTATATACAAAAGATATGGGAAATGTGCAATCAAGAATTTTCGAATTAATGGCAGCAAATAAATTATCTTATGCCATAATCGGTACTTGAGATGTTCAGGTTGCACAAAGAACTGCTAATGCTAAATCATTTTTTAATGTTATAAAAGTAAACGAAGATACTGAATACAAACAAGCTCCTGGTGCTTGATCTTTCATGATTAATGCAAGAAATAATGGAGCTCCTGAAGCTAGAAGAAAAGCAATTAGTCAATTTATTAAAAACATTTTTGAAGTAGAACCTTACTATAATTACTTTAAACAAGATTCTAAAGTTCCATATTCTCAAAGCAGACAAGAAGCAATTAATACAAAAATTTCTGAAGATAACAAAGCTAAAACTAAAGAAATTTCCGATCTTGCAACAGAACTTGGATATACAGATGTAAAAGACTTAAAAGCATCTACTGATTTATTACTACAACCAGTAATTAACTTCAGAAATGAAGCAATTTTCTGAAATTCTTGATCATCAGATGAAGACAAAGCTAATCCTTTAGGTGAACAAAATATAATTAAAAAAGAAAAAATGAGTCTTTCTGATGTCAAAAAAATTAACATCGTACAAGATTCAGATTATGCAACATTAAATTCTTCACTTGAAGATGCAATTCCACTAAGAAACGCAGTAGCTGCTATTTTAGGTCTAACAAACGATTGAGATTCTTCATTACAAGGAAACCAACAAACATGACAAATTGGAGATTCTCTTCTAAAAGAAGGTGAATTTGATAGACTAGCAGCATCTAATGATATAGTTCAAGATGCAACTAACAAAACTTTCCACATTAGAAAAGTAGAAAAAATGATTTTCGGAGCAAATGGTGATAACAAAACTACTGATGTTGCTCAATTAATTGCTAAAATTTCTGAAGCAATTACAAATAATACTTTAGATAATTTAATTTCTGATGTAGTTACTAAAGCAAAAACATTTGCTAAATCATCTAAAACACCAGCTACTGACGATGTAGTTGAAAAAGCAGCTATGTTATACTTTAATAACTACGTAAATGCAGCTAAAACATCAAAGGTAATTGAGAATGCACTTTCTAATTACAATATACCTAAAAAAGACAAAACTCCTTCAAATTACAAGGTAAATGATGTAATTTCCAAATTAGAAGAGTATGACAAACTTCTTAGTTTTGACAAAATTTTAGCAGTTATGTCATCTACAAAATCTATTGCAGAAAATGGTTTAGGGTCTTTAAATACACAGACTAACCGTTTTGATTCTTCTAATCCACAATTTGCAGGTGTTTGAGGAAAATGAAACGATTTAATTTTAGGTAATATTGAGTGATACAAAACTCTTAAAGCTAATAATGTTAAAACACGTGCTCAATTTTTAACAGCTTTAGAAGATAAGTTTTCTACAACTTTTGCAGACTTTGCAAACACTATACAACAAGGTACAACAGTACTTAAATTAGAAGTATAATGTATCCAAAATACAAAACACATATTTTAAAAAAGCAATTTTATGCATTAGTGCTTTTGCTTGCTTTGTTAACTGCTTCGTTGTTGATTTGGGTTTTAATTCCTTTTGGTTTAGGTATTAAACAAACCGAGCAAACTAAACTTCTAAGCCCTGAAAAAATTTCACAACTTGGATCGCAGTTAGCTACAAAAACTTTAATTTCTTATTTAGCAAATAATTTAGTCATCATTTTCTTTTTAGTTTACTTGTTATTCTTGCGACATAAATTAAGAGCTGGCTATGTTTTCTTTATTTGCTGAATTATAGTTTTTATTACTTTAATTGCTTTACCTTTTTATCAAGGTAGCAATTACTATTCTGACGTTCAGCTAATTACAGGAATTTTTATTTCTCTTATTTCTGGTTCTATTGTTATTGCTCTTATTGTATTTTTAGTCCAATATTATATTCAAAGACAATTTCATTATTATAAATGATATAAAATCCACAAAGGAAAAAGTAGATAAATATGGAAAAATTAAAGCTCTATAACTGATATGGAAAAGCTTTTGATACTATCTTACCCGAGACATCAAATAATCTAAAAGCCTATAAAAAACAAGTCAATAATCTTTTTAGTAGACAAGAAATTAACATTAAATCACAACAAGCCCGTGACAAAGATTTATTTTTAAGAGCAAGACAAAAATTAAGAGATAATTTAAAAAGAAGGCTGGCTACTCATAAAATTGCTTATAAGAGCAAAATTGCTGTTTTAAAAGATACAATTAAAAAATTATCTTTTGTTGATTCAACAATTTCTCTTCTTAATTTTGAAATTAAAAAACTAAAAGCTAATTTAAAAGATTCAAAAACTTATACCAAAGATTTTGTTGCTTCTTTAGCAAAGTCAGCTGATGATTTAGAAACAAAATTAAACAACATAAGTAATTTAAAAGTTAGCACTAAAGAAGAAGAAATTCAAATTTTTAAAAAATTTACAATTTATAACATAATCAAAATTTATTTACAAAAATGTCAAGATACAAATTTTGAAATTGATAAAATAGAAAATTTTTTGTTAGATAATGAAATTTTATTAGTAAAAAAACTTGGGAAAAATTCTTCTAATTTTTTCAAAAATATCTACGAAAAGATAGAAAAACAAAGACTCTTTTTATTAAAGCAAAAAGAAAAAAATCAAAATAAATACTTAAAAACACATAAACTAGAATACAAACTTTATAAACAAGAAAAACATAATATTATTCTTGAAACTGAACAAAAGATTCTTGACTTAGAATATAAGTTCAAAAGTAAAATTAGTGAGCAAAATGCTATAAATAAGAAGAAAAAAGAAGAATCTTTATTAAAAGTTGAAGAACAAAAAAACTTGATTTTGCAACAAGAAAAACATAATCAAGAAGTAATTGATCAAAAATTAAAAACAGCCAAGCAAAAAATTGAAGCTATTAAAGACAAATACAGCAAATTAAAACCCTATTTTAAGCAAAGAGCTTTAATACAACTTTATAAAGATTTATCCAGTTTTTTACATAAACAAAACTTAGATGTTCCTTTACTTGATTATTCTTTTAATGATCTAAGTTTTGAACAACTTAAGAAGAAAAATGAAGAAATTTTAAAAGAACTTACTTCATTTTTAAAGCAAACTAGTTCTATTGAAAATAATAAAACTAAATTAATTTATCATTTTGCTTTTAAAGTATTTTTATCTAAAATAAATATATTAAGAAATGAATTTGAATTTAGTTTATTATTAAAATCTCAGTATAAAAAATTATTAGCAGAAGTAAAATCTAGCTATACATATGAAGGAAATTTCCTTTTTGAAGAAGCAAAAGCTTTAAAAGAAAGATTTTTAGATTATCGCCTTTCACGACTCAAATTTAGAGCAGAAAAAATACTAGCTAAAGTTGATTATCAACTTTTAGTAGAAAACAAACAAATTGCTAAAGAAAAAGAATTTATTAAAACTTCTTTAAAACAAATTAGTTTAACTTTTAAAGAAAATAAAAAGCAATTACAAAGCAAATTAAAGCAAAAAGAAATTTCAAAACCTGCTTATAAACATAAAATTTATGAATATAAAATAGACAAAAAAGAAGCTATTAGTGAACTAAAGCTCCAGTCTCAATCACTTGCTTCTAAAGAAACTTTAAAGACTTTATTTTGAAGAGAATTTTCTGAAACTAAAGTAAATAAAAAGCTATATGAAAGCAAGATTACTGAAGCACAAAAAAGCATTCCAATCGAAACTTTTAAAAACTTTAGATGACTAGCGCTTATTATGTCAATCATCTTCCCTGGACTAGCTGAAATTACTTTATTTAAGCAATATGTAAAAGGGATTTTGATGTCAATATTCTCTATTTTTTCTTGAGCATTGATTATTCCTTTTTCTTTTGGTGCTTATTGACAAAAAATGGGTGGTATTCCTGGATTTAGCGATTTAGGTGCTCATAAATTTGATTCAGCAAGAGGAATTTTCCCTGATGCTAGATTATACCTTTTCGGTGGTGTAATTTCAGTTTTACTTCTTGTTTTTGTTATTATCTATTTTATTGCTGCATCGATAAGTGCTTGACGGGTTGCCAAATATTTAGAATTTGGTTGCCGTCCAAGTAAATGAACTCACACTAAAAGATGATTAAATACAAGCGGATTTCCTTGAGTAATTTCTATTTTAGGTTGAGTGCTTATGTTATTTATTGTAGCAACTCCGATTATTACTTCAATTTTAATTTCCTTTACTAACTACGGATTTGGACACGAAGCTCCTTCAAAAACTGTTGATTGAGTAGGTCTGAAAATGTGAGGTTATTGATGAACATTCAGAGACAATAATATGTTCTTATCTTTAAGTCGTGTACTTAGTTGAACAGCGATTTGAACTGTTTTTTCAACCTTTTTACCTATCTCATTTGGTATTATCATTGCAGTGCTAACAAATTCAAGTAGAATTAAATTTAAAAAGGTTTTTAGACTAATTTATATCCTTCCATGAGCTATTCCAGCCTTTGTTACTTTATCCTTTTTAAAAACAGCATTTAAAGAAGGAGATGAAGGATATATAAACAAAATAATGTTAGCTTTAGGCTTGATTTCTGAAGCTAAAAACTGATTATCTGAAGTAGGTAGTGCTCGAGTATTAGTAATTGTTGTTCAAACCTGAATAGCTTATGCTTGAATTTTTATGCTAGTTACTGGTAATTTACAATCAATACCAAAAAATATTTATGAAGCTGGATCAGTTGATGGAGCAAAATCAAGACAACTATTTTGACACATCACGCTTCCGTCACTGCTTTTATCCATAGCTCCGATGTTGATAGGTCAGTTTGTAGGTGCATTTAATAACTTTACTACAATTTCTATCTTTACAGGTGGTGGCCCAAACTTTAAAGAGGCAACCGTTTTTGGTGAAGCTTCTACAGATATTATTATTTCTTGAGTTTATAAACTAACAACAGGTAGTGTTCAAATTGAAGGATCTCAAGCCTTTGCAGCTGCTCTTACAACACTAGCTGCTATCTTCTCAATTGCAGTAGGTGCTAGAGGATTTATTAAATCTATGTCAAGGAGGGACTAATATGTTCGATAAACTATTAAGAAAAAGGTTTTATAAACACAGTTTTGATTCGATTAAAGTAGACAAAAAAAGACTTGAGCCTAAAAGATTAAAACTAAATTCTTCTGATGCCAAAGATCCTACTGTGGCTGAAATTATTTGATTGTTCTTTAACTACATCATTTTAATTTTTTGAGCAATCATAATTTTATTTCCAATTGTTTCTTTAGTTTTGGCAGCGTTTAACGTTCAAAATCCAAGGATTGTAGCAATTACGCCATTTCAATTTGGTTTAGATAATTTTAATTATTTATTTACAAGTTCAAGATCATTGTTTGGTCGTTGATATTTAAATACAATTATTATCGCAGGTCTTACAATGCTCATTTCTACCATAGCAGTAGCATTAAATGGTTATGCTTATTCAAGGTTTAAATTTGCGGGTTCAAAACATTCGTTAACTATTATAATGATGCTTCAATTAATACCAGCAACTACTGCTTTAATTTCTTTATATATGTTGGTTAAAATGGGTGAAAATATAGGAATTCCTTCTATTTTTATGTTAGTTTTTATTTACTCAGGAGGATCGATTGCTGGTAATACATTTATGTTAAAATCATATTTAGATACAGTTTCTTCTGAACTAGATGATTCTGGAAAAGTAGATGGTTGTTCTAATTGAGGATTGTTTTTTAAAATATTAGTTCCTGTTATTAGACCAGCTCTAATTATGGTAGCCTTATGATCATTTTTAACTCCGTTTACCGATGTTATTTTGCCTAAATTTGTATTACAAAGAAATGATGAAAAAACTTTAGCAGTTGGTTTAGATACATTTTTAAATGCCGATCCAAAACAAGTTAATGCTGGAGCTTATGCAGCAGGTTCTTTACTTGCTTCACTTCCTGCGTTTTGTTTATTTATGTACTTACAAAAATACATAGTTGGTGGTTTAAGTGAAGGAGCTGTAAAAGGATAAAATATGTTAAAAAAATTGTTTAAAAATAAAAATAATGCTTCAAAAATGAAGGAAAATGCTGATTTTATTTCAGATGATGATCAACTATTAGAAACAGGATTTGAAACCATTGATATAGACAAAATGGTTTCTGAAATAGGTCAAGTATATAGCTCAACAAGAGGTGCAGATATTAAGTTGGTTAACATTTCTAAAAAATACGAAGGTAATGAAAATTACACTTTAGAAAATATTAATTTAGAAATAAAGCCAGGAACATTTTGTATCTTTCTAGGACCTTCTGGTTGTGGTAAAACTACTTTATTAAGAATGATTGCTGGACTTAATTCCATAACAAAAGGTGATCTGTTATTTAATAACAAAAGATATAATAATTTGCTTCCTAATGAAAGAAATATTGCAATGGTTTTTCAATCTTATGCTTTATATCCTCATATGAATGTCTACAATAATATAACTTTTGGTTTAAAAATAGCAAATGAAAGAAAAGACATTATTGATAGAACTGTAAAAGATGTTGCCAAGATATTAAAAATTCATAAATATTTATACAGAAAACCAAAAGATCTTTCAGGTGGTCAAAGGCAAAGAGTAGCAATAGGAAGAGCAATAGCTAGAAAACCGCTTGTGTTTTTAATGGACGAACCACTTTCAAACTTAGATGCTAAATTAAGAGAAAACATGCGTAGAGAAATAGTAAATATTCACCGTATGTTAAATACTACAAGTATTTATGTTACTCACGATCAATTAGAAGCTATGACTATGGGTGACCAAATTGTAGTTTTCAATGATGGTAAAATTCAACAAACTGGAAAAGGAAAAGATTTATACTTTAAACCAGCTAATATTTTTGTTGCTAAATTTATAGGTTCACCAACAATGAATACTTTTGATGCTCAGCTAAAAGGTAAAAAATTAGTAAATTCTCTTGAAGATGTTCAAATAACAATTGAAGATGATTTAGCTTCAAAAATAAAGGAAAATCAAGAACTTGTTGTTGGTTTTAGAAGTGAAGATTTAAAACTCCATACAAGTCAAGTAGCAAATTCAGTAGCTGGTAAAATTTCAAACATAGAATTAATAGGTAAAGATCAGTTAATTGCAGTAAGTATTAATTCAGAAATAGAATTTATAGTAAATGTGCCAAATGATCAGGATTTTGAACTTTATCAAGAAGTTTATGTGGAATTTGTGTTATCCAGAATTCATATTTTTGACAAAATTACAGAAAATAGATTAAACTAATGAATAATAAATTTTTCTTTGATTCAAAATATAATTACTTAGCAAGAAAAATACTTTTAGCACTAATTTCAATTGTATTTTTAATTATTATAATCCTTCAATTTTCTATGTTTTCTACCTTTTCTAACAGAATAACTATAGAGTATGACTGAATAGTAAGTAGCAAAATAGAAAACATACCTTTTCAACCAGTAGATAAAATTTTACAAAGTTCTACTTCTTACCAACTAAAAGATATTTTTTACTCTCTTAATTCTTTAACAATAATTTTTAGCTTTATTATATTAGCTTTACTTATTTATATTCAAATTAGACTTTATAAACAAGTTAGCAATGGAGATAAGTTATTTATTTACTTATTTGTATTAATTCCTGTTGTATTTGTATTTTTGTTTGCAATTAATTCTTTACAACCTGATAAAGTTTTTAGATTAGTGAACTTTGAAGATCCAGATACAGGTGAATTAAAACTCATTCAACAACCAATTGAAGATAAAATAAATTATACAAGATGCTGAATTTCAATGATATTTGCTTTTATTTGTATTATCTTAATTATTATCACTAAAAAGAAATTGGGCTTCATAAATAAAGACAAAATTCTTCAAAAATCATTAATTAATACTCAAGAACTAAAAGAAAAAATTCGTAATATTTTAAAATCTGAATCACAAAATTAAAACTAAAATAAAAAACAAGAATTTAATTTTGAGGTGGTACCCTTTTCTTCTAAAATTTTTAAGTGTTTTAATTAATTATAATTTGAAATGAATGTTTCTCTAAATTTAATGGGAGACATTCATTTTATTTTGTCTTTAATTCGTTTGTGATTGTAATAATAAATATAATTTGCAATTGCTTTGTGAAGTTGTTTAAAAGTTAAAAATTCTTTTTCAGTGACCATAAAAACATTCTCTTTTTAATGTTCCAAAAACGATTCAATAACGCTATTATCTAAACAATTTCCTTTTCGAGACATGGACTGAATTATTCCTTTTTGTTTTAATTTTTCTGAAAATTGTCTATGTTGATACTGTCAACCTTGATCACTGTGAAAAATTAAACCTTCAAGATTTTTGTGTTTGGAAAAAGCTTTTGAAGCATTTTCCTAATTTGTTGGATGTTAGCGCTTGTAGACAAATCTCAAGCAATAACTTCACCATTAAACATATCTAAAATTGGTGATAAATATGCTTTTCCAAATGAACCGCTAAATTCAGTTACATCTGTAGTTCATTTTTGATTTGGTTGAGTTGCGACAAAATTTCTATTTAAAATATTGTCTGCAATTTTGCCAACAGTTCCTTTGTAAGATTTGTATTTTCTTCTAGGACAAATTGCTTTGAGATCGAATTTTTCCATTAATCTGCGAACTTTTTAAGTCCAATTTTATAGCCTCTATTATTAAGTTCAGCTTTTATTCTTCTTTTTCCATATCTTGCTTTATTTTCATCAAAAATAAGCTTCATTTGGCTTATAATTTCTTCATTTTTCTTGTCAAAATCTTCTTTTTGAGTTCATAATAAAAAGTAGATATAGGAATAAAACTCTTTTAATACTTGAGTTAAGCGAAGGTTTTTGTCAGCTTTTACTTTATTATAAATTTTTTTATTTTTCTTGCCTTGGTTGATTTGAGTCAAAGATCTCTACCAAGGCTTTTCACTTTTTAGTACTTCATTTTCCTTTTTAAAAGTTTATTTTCTTTTCTAAGAAGTTTCAGTTCTTCATATACAGATAATGAAGAATTTGATTGATCTTGACTATCGGAATTGCTTGATATTTTTGTAGATTTATTATTATTAATCTTAGATTTCATTATTTGTCTTCCTTTGTTTAATTGTAAACCACTAATTCCCGATTCTAAATATTTTTTCTTTCAAAAAGATATTTGACTTGGATTAAGATTATTTTCAAGTGAAATTTTAACAATTGGTTCACCAGCTAAAAATCTTTTAACTATGTTTAATCTTTGATCTATAGTTCACTTTTTATTTCGTGGTTTTTTCTTAAGTCCTTCAACTCCTAATTTGTCATAAATTTTTTCTCAAAAAATTACTTGATTTAAAAAATTTTTCTGACTTGTATTAACAAAATCGGGCTTTTTAATTTCAATTCCTTTTTTGTATTTTTTTACACATTCTAATTTAAATTCTAATGAATATTTCATAAAAAATCCCCTTTTCTATTTTCCTAAGAAAAGGGGATCCGCTCACAAGATTTATAAATGTTATTTTAAAAAACTTTTTTTGTTGTTAAAATATTTATTAATATGAATGAAAATAATTATGTTAGAGAATTTTTAAGTGCACAAGAAAACAAAAAGGAAACATCCACTACCAAAACAAATTTAGTAATAGATTATTTACTTTCTGTAATAAATTCTAAAAGAGGTAGACTAAATAGACCACTACCTTCAGAACATGCTTTAATGGACAAATTTCAGTGCTCTAGAACTGTTGTTATTAGAGTTTATCAAAGATTATTTTCAATAGGTGCTATATATGCTGTTCCTAAAAGAGGTTATTTTATAGCAGAAAACTTTCACAATTTTATTAAGCCTATTTCTTTTTTGCTTCACGCTGATAAGATAGAAGGTGAAGAAAAATATAAAGAAATTCCAGACTGATTTGAAGGTAAAAACATCAAATTTATTAATGGTTACAAATATATTGAAAAAAAGTTCTACAAAAATGAAGAACATATTATTGATGCTGAAATTTACATTACAGCAAATGATATTTTAAAAGATGAAATTTTAGATTTTTCTAGACCGCTTGTAGCTATATTAAATGATAAGAACCAAGTTAAGAATATGGTCTATGAATTAAAGTATGAAAAAGTAGAAAAATTTGGTCAAAATCAATTGTTAGTAATTTACTTTTGAGGCTATGATAAAATTGGAATTTGTATAGCTGGTAAGTACTATGTAAAACCAGAACATTTCATTTTTTATCATCAAGAATTTTCAATACATTATTAATTTTAAAAAGAATAATTTGTCTTCATTTTTGAAGCAAAAATTAAAAAAATTTGCTAAATTTTGATACATCAAGAACACAGAAAAATTCCTACATCTAAATATCTTTTAACTATAATTTTGCTGTGAAAAATAAAACATTTTTTGATGATTTAGATCAAAAATTTTCTTATAAAAAATCTGATTTAGGTGTTAAGTTTTTAAAAGATAAAATTCAATTAAAACTATGACAACCTATAGCAAAAAAAGTAGAAGTTTTAGTCTTTGATAAAACTAATTTTTCTTCTCAAGTCGCAACTTTTAAAGCAGTTAAAAAAGGCAGCATTTGATTCACTTTTATTCCTTTACAGTTTGAATGTTTTTATTATCAATACAAAATTTTTCACAATAATAATAAAACAACTTTTGCCCTTGATCCTTATGCAATTTCTTTAGCCCCTTTTAATTGACAAGAAGATGAAAATAAAGTTGGACTTGGAGCTCTTATTAATAAAAAATCAGCTCAAACAGGTCAAAAACCTAAAAAATTAGTTTATAAAAATAACAATCATGTAGATGTTAATATTTACGAACTTCACATTAGAGATTTTACTAGTTTAAAAAATCAAAATGAATTTCTTAGCAAGCTTGGAACTTTCGATGCAGCAATAGAAGCTAATTTATTTTCATATGTTAAAAAATTAGGTTTTAGCCACATCCAACTTCTACCAATTGCTTCTGCTTTTAGCGTTAATGATCTAGAACAAAAAATGATTTATAAATCACAGGCTTCAAAATGAAGCACAAATTATAACTGAGGATATGATCCACATAATTATTTTTCTATTAATGGAATCTATTCTTCAAATCCAAAAGATCCTTATGCAAGAATTAAAGAGTTTAAAAAATTTGTCTCAGAAGCTCATAAAAACAACATCGGAATTATCTTAGATGTTGTTTATAACCACTTAATGACAAATAATATTTTAAATAACATAATTGATGGATATTACTTCAGAAATGAAGCCAAAATTAAGCCCGTTAAGTATCCTCCACTTGCTGATCAAAGACTTATGACAAAGAAACTAATTTTAGATTCTTTGAAATATTTTGTTCAAGAATTCAATGTTGATGGATTTAGATTTGATCTTTCGTGTTTTATGCACAAAGAAACTATTAATGAAATTGTAACTGAGTTAAGAAAGTTAAATCCCAATTTAGTCTTCCACGGAGAAGCGTGACCTTTTACAGATTTAGAATTTCAAAATTCTTACATCAAGGGAACAAATTCAAATAATTTAGCTTTTGCTTATTTTAATGACACAATTAGAGATTCAATCAAAGGCAGTGAGCATTCAACAATAAATTCAGGTCTAATTATCAAGCAAAATGAAGATCTTTTTGTCAAATTTGTTAGCTCAATAGTGGGAAATATCAAAGATTTTAATTTTAAAAATATAACTCATTCTAAAGATGATTATTTTTTATTTGCTGAAGATATTTCGATGGTTTTAAATTATGCAGCTTGTCATGATGGTTTTACTTTGTGAGATAAAATAAATGTGAGTGCAAAAGCGAATTTACCTTTAAAAAGAAGGATAGAGATATATAGGCAAGCTTTAATGATGAGTGTTTTTAGCCAAGGTAGGCACTTAATGTTAGCTGGAACTGAATTACTTCAATCTAAGCCTTGTGATAATTCAGGTGAAGAGCCAGAAAAATGTGTTTATTCAACTTATGATGATTTTAATGAACAACCAGATAATAGCGCTTATCATCCCAATTCTTATAAAACTTCTGACTATACAAATGGTTTAAAATGAACTCACCTAAAAAATGAGTTAGTTAAACAAAATGTCTTCAATTTTGTATCTAAATTAAACAAATACAGAGCAAAAACAAGATTTTTCAGACTAGCAACCAATAAAGAAATCAAAGATAATATTAAGTTTTTAGAAGTAGATAAACAAAAAGCAATAATTGCTTACCAAATAAAACAAAATAATGAAGTAGTAGAAGTAATCCACAACTTTTCTGAAGCAAGCCATTTTTATAAATTGCTAAATAAGGATAAAGTACTTTTTTCTTCAAGAATCAAGCAAAAAGAAGGAATTTTAGAAGGTCAATCATCAATTTTAATAAAGAGAAATTATGAAAACAATTAAATTAGAAGATAAAATTATCTATCAAATTTTTCCAAGATCATTTTATGATTCAAACAATGACGGAAATGGTGATTTAAAGGGAATTACTTTAAAGCTTCCGTATTTAAAAAAATTAGGAATAAATGCAATTTGACTTTGTCCAATTTATAAAACAGAGTTTGTAGATGCAGGTTATGATGTTTTAGACTATAAATCAGTTTGAAAAAATTTTGGTACACTAAAAGACTTTAAAGAATTATCAAGCAAGGCTAAAAAACTTGGAATTGATATCATTATGGATATTGTTTTAAATCATGTTTCAAATCAACACAAATGGTTTAAAAAAGCTTGTGAATCTGAAGATAACATAGAACATAACTACTTTATTTGAAGAAAAACATTAAGTGATGAAGAAAAAAAGGCAAAAAGTATTTTTGGTGGTTCAGCTTGAGAATATGTTCCAAGTGTAAAAAAATATTATTTTCACTTATTTTCCAAAGAACAAGTTGATTTAAATTGAAGTCATCCTAATACTATAAAAGCAATGGTTGATGTTATTGATTTTTGATACAAATTAGGTGTAAAAGGTTTTAGATTAGATGCTATTAAACACGTATCAAAAACCTTTGAAAATGTAGAAAAAAATCCTTATTTTGCTTGAAATCCAAAGGCAGTTGAGTATCTTAAAACTTTTAATAAATTAGCTTTTTCTAACAAGCCAGATGCTTATACATTAGGTGAATCATCAGGGATAACAGCTGATGAAATTTTATACTATGGCGCAGGAGAAAATAAGGTTTCAGAAAACTATTTTAATTTTTCCTGATGATGAATTGGTTGAGGTAGACAAACAGGTAGAAACGGCTACGATGCTAATTGAGATTATAAAAATTTTGTTTTCCAACAACAGCCTTTTCAACACAATGAAAAAATTAAGTCTTATATGTTTACTAATTTTTTATCTAATCACGATACTTCCAGAAGCGTTTCTCGTTGAGGTGATGAAAATATTTTTAGACAAGAATCAGCTAAAACACATGCTTTAATGCTTTTTATTTTAAAAGGAATTCCTTGCATTTACTACGGTGAAGAAATAGGTTTATTAAACACTCATTTCGACAAAAGAAACCAGTTTAGAGATGTAGATATTTATAATGGATTTACAACTTTAGTTGATGAACAAAAAATTTATAGCGAAAATGAATTTTTTAAATATATGAATATAAATTCACGTGATGCAGGAAGATCTTTAATGCAATGAGATAGCTCTAAAAATGCTGGATTTTCGCAAGCAAAGAACCTTTGATTAAAAACTGGAAGATATTCTGAAGAAATTAACGTTAAAAAAGCTTTAAAAGAAAAAGATAGTATTTTTTACTTTTATCAACAGTTAATTAAAATGAGAAAGAAAGAATTTAGAGATATCTTAATCAAAGGGACTTCTAAATTTGAAGTTTTACCAAGTGGATTAATTTTGATAAAAAGATGCTTTGAAAATGAAGAATTAATTGCTTATTTGAACCTTACTTCATCACAAATTGAAGAAAATATTGAACAAGGACAAACAATACTTAGTTCTTATAAAGATAACAAAATAGTAAAAAATATTTTCAGACCATATGAGTCAATTTTAATAAAAAATAGCTTTAAAAATAAAGGATAATTATGTCTTATTTAAAATATGATTTAAAGAAAAAATCAATTTCTCAAATCAAATTCAACAAATCAGTAACTGCTAAAACAGAGTCTATTTTTACTTTAGCTAATGGACACATGGGAATAAGAAGTGCTGATGAAGAAAGAATGTCATATAACAAAGAAGGATTCTATGTAAATGGGATTTTTAACCAAGATACTAAAGAAGATGTTCCAGAATTAGTAAATCTTGCTGATTTAATGACAACTCCAATCATAATTAATTCCAATGAATTTGAAGTTAAAGCAAGAGATAAGTACAAAAAAACTCTTTGAATTAGAGACGGTGTTTTAGAAAGAAACGTAGAAATAAAAAGAGATTGAGGGAAATTTTTAATACATTTTGAACGATTTGTTTCTAGAGATGATAGATATGTTTATGGACAAAAAATTCAAATAAAAGTTGAACAAACTCCTGATGATCAAGAAGTAGAAATTGTTTTAAAACCAGCTATAAATGCACAAGTAACCAATACAGGAACACAACACTTTGGAGAAGGTCATAAAACAAGACCAACTTCAGAATCATTGCAAATGGAACAAAAAACAACTTTTTCAAATCGTTGAGTCATTCACAATTTAATTTCAAAAGTTTATCTAAATGGAAAACAAATCAAAGGTGGAACAGACGATTATATAGTAGAAATTCAACGCCGTTATTTAGGTTTTAAAATAAAGCTAAAAGTAAAACCAGGTGATGTTATTGTTTTAGAAAAATTAATGTCTGTTCATAGTTCTGTAGATCACAAACATAATATTTTAAAAAAAGAAGAAGTAAAACAAAGAGCTAATGAAAAACATGAACAACTTCTTAAAACAAGTTATGACGCACTAAAACAAGCTTCAATAGAAAAAATGCATTCAAGAGTTTGAAATCAATTTTTTGTTCAAATTGAAGGAAAAGATGAACAAAGTAAATACGATTTACTAGCTTTAGATTTTGGTATTTTTCACTTAAATGGTTTTGTTCCTAGACATTCTACAAATATGAATGTTGGAGCAAAAGGTCTTTCTGGTGAAGGATATCAAGGACACACTTACTGAGACACAGAATTTTTTATTAATCCTATTTATCTTTTTAATGAACCTAAAATAGTAAAAAATCTTCTTACTTATAGATATAAAGGGATAAAAGGAGCAAGAAATAAAGCAAAAGAAATAAAAGAAAGAGAACAAGAAAGCAACTTAGAAGGGGCACAATTTCCTTGAGAAATGGCTTGACCAACTGATGGAGAAGTATGTCCATATTGAGGTCAAGTTGATGTAGTTAGTGGACAACAAGTTCCAATCGCTTCCAGAAGACAAGAAATTCACGTTTCAGCTGATATTGCTTATGCTGTAAATCAGTATTACCAAATCACAAAAGATGAAGACTTTATGGATAAAATGGGTTATGAAATGATCATAGATACAGCTATTTTTTATTCAAATCGTGCTGAATTACAAACAGATGGTTCTTTTGCAATCTTAGATGTTATGGGACCAAATGAGTACAAAGGTAACATTGATAACAATGCTTATATTAATATGCTCGCAAAACAAAATATAGATCTTGCACTAAAATATATTAATTTTTTAAAGAAAAATAAAGTAAAAATTTGGGAAAAAATCAAGAAAAAAATTCCTTATCAAATTAATGAAAAAAAATTAAAATTAGTTTCTAAAAACTTAATTCAACAACTTCCAAATAAAGATCTAATTATTGCTGAAAATGATCAATTTTTAAAACTAAACAAACTCGATGTTAGACCATTCCAAATGCTTGGTGACGCAGGAAAAAAATTATTTAGTACAAAAGAAGGACATAGACTTTTATCTTCTCAATTAGTAAAACAAGCTGATGTTGTTTTGTTGTTAAATCTACTTCCACACCTTTATAATGAAGAAATAAGAAGAAAAAATTTTAATTATTATGAAGAAATAACCACCCATGATTCTTCACTTTCGCCAGCTACTTATGCAATAGAAGCTGCCAGATTAAAAATGATTGATAAAGCTTATAAAATTTTTAAATACGGAATTAATATAGATCTAGGTCCAAAAATGCACACTTCAAATGCAGGAATTCACGCAGGGTCTTTAGCTGCAATTTACCAAATGATAGTTTTTGGTTTTGGAGGACTAGATTGACATAATGACAAACTTTATTTAGATCCTATTTTACCTTCTGCTTGAGATAAATTAGTTTATAGATTTTTATATCAAAATTCATTATTTGAAGTAAGTATCAATAAAGAGAAATTTTCAATAAAAAATATTTCTGAGAAGGAATTTGAAGGTTTTATGTATATTCATAATCAACCCGTTTCTATAACAAAAGAAGAGAAAATTTTTGAGGTTAAATATGATTAAAGGTTTTATTTTTGATTTAGATGGAGTAATCACTGACACTGCGGAATTACATTTTATTGCATGGCAAAAAATTGTTAAGCAATTAGGTATTGATTATACAAAAGAAGATAATGAAAAATTAAAGGGATTACCAAGAATTGATACACTAAAAGCTATTATCAATCTTAAAAAATCAGATTTAAAACTTTCTGATGAAGAAATGTTAAAAATTTGTGAACAAAAAAATGAACTTTATAAACAATTATTAGACACCGAAATTACTAAAGATTCTTTGTTGGACAATATTTTTAGCTTCATTTCTAAAGCAAAACAAGCAAACTTAAAACTTGCAATAGCTTCTAGTAGTTACAATGCTCCTACTATTTTAAAAAAATTAGAAATTATTGATTTTTTTGATTTTATAGTAAATCCTGCGAATGTAAAACAAGGAAAACCAGCAGGTGATATTTTTACTCAAGCAGCTAAAGGTTTAGGTTTAGATGTTTCAGAGTGTATTGGTTTTGAAGATGCACCAGCTGGAGTATTAGCAATAAAAAATGCAAATATGAAGGCTGTTGCAATTACAATAGAAGATAATGAAGTATTTTCAAAAGCTGATTTGGTAGTTTCTTCTACAAGTGAATTAGATTTTGATAATATAATTTCCAAGTTTTCTTAATAAGGTAAAAGTTTAAAATTTAAATTTTTTAAAATATAAAAAAATTTGCTTCATTTTTGAAGCAAATTTTATTTTTTTAACAATATTTTTGTACAAAAATCCTATACTAAAATTAATAACATTAAAAATAAACTCATTTAATAAACTTTTTTATGAATGTGTACTTTTAAAAGACTTTTTCCTATTTTTTTCCCTTTTTTGAAAAATTATTTTAAAAACAACTATAATAAATCTCACCCAAAATTCATGAATTCAAATTTTTAATTAAAGGTGTTGAATTTGTGCAAAAAATAGTAAAATATAAATTACATTATTAAGGAGACAAAATGAGTAAAACAGTAATTATTGGTAATTGAAAAATGAATAAAACATTATCAGAAACCAAAGAATTTTTTACAGAATTTAATAGTTTATATACAAATAATAAAAATAAAATTATTTCTAATTTAGATTTTGCTGTTGCTGTGCCATTTATTAACACAACTGCCTTTGAATTAAATAAAACTGAATTACAACTTGCAGTGCAAAACATCTCACAATTTGAAAAAGGTGCTTATACAGGTGAAATTTCAGCACAAATGCTTTTAGAACAAAAAGTTAAGTATGCAATAGTAGGACATTCAGAAAGAAGACAATATTTTAAAGAAACAGATCAAGACGTAAACGCAAAGACTCATCAAGCTATTAAAAATAACATTATTCCAGTAGTTTGTGTTGGAGAAACATTAGAAGAATACGAAAAAAATCAAACTAATCAAGTTATAGAACATCAATTAAAACATTCATTACAAAATGTAGATTTATCCAAAGTTATAATAGCATATGAGCCAATTTGAGCTATAGGAACAGGAAAAACTGCAACTCCAGAACAAGCACAAAAAGTATGTAAATTTATAAAGGAAAAAACCGATAAAAATACATTAATACTATATGGTGGTTCAGTAAATCCAGAAAATATAGAGCAGTTATTAAATCAGTCTGACATCGATGGAGCTTTAGTCGGAGGAGCATCTTTAAAAGCTGATTCATTTATTAAATTATTAACTTTAAATAAATAATTAAAAAGTGTTATAATTCTAATTACAAATTATTTATTACTTGGTTATAACAGTTTCTCGGGTTATTTCTAGGTTTTAAAAGAAAATACAATACATAAAGGAGAAATAATGATTTCAAAAGAAAAGAAAAAAGAACTAGTTTTAAAATTTGGTGGTTCAGAAAAAAATACTGGTGATACTAGAGTTCAAATAGCAATACTAACCGAAGATATTGAATCTTTAAAAAAACACTTTGCTGTTAATAAAAAAGATAAACATTCAATGCGTGGTTTTATTGCTAAAGTTAACCAAAGAAAAAGACTACTCGCTTATCTAAAAGAAAAAGACTTTAATTCTTATAAAGAAACAATTGAAGCTTTAAACATAAGAAAATAAAACTTTTTGAAAACATTACAAACACTAAAAATACATATTTTATTTTTAGTGTTTTTTATTAAAATGCAGGGGAGAGTATTATGAAAAAATTAAGACTAAATGACAAAGAATTACAAAAAGCTATAAATAACGAATTAATAAGACAACAAGAGCACATAGAATTAATAGCATCAGAAAATTTTGTTTCAGAAGATGTATTGCAAGCTACTGGATCCGTTTTAACAAATAAATATGGAGAAGGATATCCTGGTAAAAGATATTATGGAGGTTGCGAAAACATTGATGTAGTAGAAAACCTTGCTATTGAAAGAGCAAAAAAACTTTTTGGTGTTAAATATGTAAATGTTCAACCATATTCAGGTTCAGTCGCGAATGCTGCGGCGTTTGCTTCATTAATTAACCAGGGAGACAGAGTTATGGGACTTACTTTATCATCAGGAGGACATTTAACTCATGGTTATAAAATAAGTTTTAGTGGAATTTTTTATGAAGCTCACCCTTATGTTTTAGATGAAAATGACTTATTAGATTATGATGCAATTGAAGAATTAGCTATGAAAATCAAGCCTAAATTAATCATTACTGGTTATTCAGCATATTCTAGAATAATTGATTTTGCTAGATTTAGACAAATAGCAGATAAAGTTGGTGCATATTTATTAGCAGATATTGCACACATTGCAGGTTTGGTGGCTACAGGTTTACATCCTTCTCCAGTAGGTCATGCCCACATTATTACTACCACAACACACAAGACTTTAAGATCTGCACGTGGAGGAATGATTATGACTGATGATGAAGAAATTAGCAAGAAAATAAACAGATTTGTTTTCCCAGGTTATCAAGGTGGTCCTTTATTTCATGCAATCGCTGGAAAAGCAGCTGGTTTTTATGAAGCTTTACAACCTTGATTTAAAAAATATACAAAACAAATAATTAAAAATGCTCAAGCTTTTGCAAATTATTTTATTTCACAAAATGTAAAAGTAGTTTCTAATGGAACAGATAATCATCTATTTATACTTGATGTAAAATCCTCTTATAATCTAACCGGAAAAGATGCTGAACAATTGCTATCAAAAGTAAATATCACAACAAATAAAAACACAATTCCTAACGATAGTCTCAGCCCATTTATTACTTCAGGAATTCGTTTTGGTACCCCAGCTATGACTTCGAGAGGCTTAAAAGAAAAAGACTTTATTAAATTAGGAAAATGAATTCATAATTTATTATCTAATCCAGAAGATTTAAAATTACAACAAAAAATAAAATCAGAAATTAGTGAATTTATTAAAAAATTCCCACTTAAAAAATCTTACTGACCAGAAGATAATGAATAAATAATTTTTAAAAATTAAACTCTTTCTATTTTGTTATGTATTTCAAATAAATAGAAAGAGTTTTTTTGTTTTTTATAAAATTATTGCTACAAGATTTTAATTATAGAACTAAAAAAAGGGAAATTTTCACTAAAAATTGCTTCAAATTTCTTTGTAATTTATATTTTGTTATAATTTAAATGTAAAAACTAAACTAAAAGGAATAAAATGAAAAAATTTATAACTAAAAAATTTTTATATTTAACTACTTTATCAACAGCTTCATTTGCTGCTTTTGCTGCATTTGTAGCTTGTGGAAACACTGATACAGCAGGTTCTGCATCAACAAAAACACATGCTGTTACTAATGAGTCTATTAGAATTGCATTAACAGATCCAGATAATCCAAGATGAATTAATGCTCAAAAAGAAATTATTAATTACATAGACTTAACAGATGGTGCAACTTCAAATATCACCAAAAACCAAGAAACTCAAAATAACTGATTAATTCAACAGGCTAATTTAAATCCAGCTCCAAAAGGATTTATTATTGCTCCTGAAAATGGAGGAGGTGTCGGAACAGCAGTAGACAGTATTGCCGAAAAAGGAATTCCTGTTGTTGCTTACGATAGACTAATTACAGGTTCAACAAAATATGATTGATATGTTTCATATGATAATGAAAGAGTTGGTGAACTCCAAGGTCTTGCGCTTGCAGCAGGATTATTGGGAAAAACTGATGGAAGCTTTAAAGATATAGAAGAAATGAAAACTTATTTAACAGCTCATATGCCAACTGAAGTTATTTCATTTTACGCAGTAGCTGGTTCACAAGATGATAATAACTCTCAATACTTTTACAATGGTGCTATGAAAGTTCTAAAGGAATTAATGACAGCATCTAATGGTAAAGTTATAGACTTAAGTCCTGCAGGCAATGGAGTTTATGTTCCAGGATGAAATTACGGAACTGCTGGTCAAAGAATAGAGCAGTTTTTAACTACAAACAAAGCATCATCTGGTGTCAATAAATTGAACGCAGTTGATGGCAAACCAGCATCTACATTAAAAGGATTTTTAGCTCCTAATGATGGAATGGCAGAAGCAGCTATTACTAAATTAGAAGCAACTGGTTTTGATCCAAAAACTATTTTTATAACAGGTCAAGATTATAATGATATAAGTAAACCTTTCATTAGAGAAGATAAACAAAATATGACCATTTACAAACCAGATGCAATTTTAGGTAAAGTAGCTGTTGAAATTTTAAGAACTTTAATAACTAAAAAAGCAGCTAATGCAACTGCAACTCAAGAAGATATAGAAAATGCTTTAAAAACTAACAACAATACTAAAGACATTAAATTTAAATACGACAACACAACATATAAAGCAGGTACAAAACAAATTCAAGCTATTTTAGTAGATCCAGTTGTAGTTACTAAAGCCAATGTTGATAATCCTTTACCAACAACAGCGCCAACACCAGGAGCAAATGGTACACAAGCAACAGTATCTGCATCAGTAGCAACACAACAATAATTATTTAATTTTTTATAAAAAATTATTTATTATAAAATAGCAATTAACTTCAAGTTATTTTAAACAAAATATAAATATAAAAATTAGCTTAAAATTTGAAACAATAATTATTAATTTATTTAAAATTTTAAGCTAATTTTATATTCAAAAAAAGGAAATTAAGTTGGAAAAATCAAATATTCTATCCCTCAAAAACATAAGAAAGGTTTACGGACCAGTTGTTGCTTTGTCTGATGTTTCTTTTACAGTTCCAAAAGGAGAAGTTACTAGTTTAGTAGGTGAAAATGGTGCTGGAAAATCAACACTTTTAAAAATTTTATCTGGTGTAATTCCTTATGGGCAATATGAAGGAAGTTTGATTTATGAAGACAAAGTTATGTCTTTTCATAATACAAAAGCTTCAGAAAATGTAGGAATTGCAATTATCCACCAAGAACTTTCTATTTCACCATTTTTATCTATTTGTGAAAATATGTACATAGGTTCATATCCAACCAAATTTGGAAAAGTGGATTGAAATAAAATGATTTCTGAGTGCCAAAAATATTTAAAAATGGTAGGTCTGGAAGAAGATCCTACAACCATTGCAGGAACAATTTCAGTAGCAAAACAACAAATGATTGAAATTGCAAAAGCCCTATCTAAAAATGCAAAATTACTAATTTTAGATGAACCAACTTCTTCACTCAATGATGAAGATGCATTTAGGCTACTTGATATTATGAAGAACCTAAAAAAACAAGGAATTACTTCAATTTTTGTTTCTCATAAATTAAACGAAGTAAAATATGTAGCTGACAACATTGTTGTTATTAGAGACGGAAAGTTTATTTCACAATATAACAAAAATGAAGAAAAAATCGATGAAAACAGACTAATTCAAGACATTGTTGGTCGTCCACTAACTTCAAAATTCCCTGCAAAAGATCCAAACAGAAAATTTGGAGATGTAATTTTTGAAATCAAAGATATGGTAATTCCTCATGCAACCATTGCCAACTATGATGTTGTTAAAAATGCTTCATTAGATGTTAGACAAGGTGAAATCGTTGGAATCTCAGGTCTTGTAGGTTCAGGTCGTACTGAATTAATGCTTTCTATTTTTGGGCAATATTATAACAAGCCTTCAAGTGGTGAAGTATTTTATAAAGGAAAACCAGTAAAATTTAAAAATACAAAACAAGCAATTCAATCAGGTATTATGTATGCTTCAGAAGATAGAAAAAATGTAGGTTTAATTCAAATTTTTTCTATTCAAAATAACATAACGTCCGCTGCTTTACACTTGTTTTCAAAATGGGGTATATTAAACAATAATAAAGAAATTATTAATGCTCAAAAACAAAAATCCGAAGTAAATATTAAAACTAAAAACTTATTAAACAACGTTGACTCTCTTTCAGGAGGAAATCAACAAAAAGTTGTAATTGCAAAAGCTTTAAGTACTGAATTTGATTTACTTATCATCGATGAACCAACCAAGGGAATTGATGTTGGATCAAAATTCGAAATTTACAAAATTCTTCTAGATTTATCGTCTAAAGGTAAGACAATTATTGTTATTTCTTCAGAAATTGAAGAACTTTTAGGAATTACTGATAGAATTTTTGTTATGTCTCAAGGTGTTATTAAAGGTCAAATTTTAACATCTGAAGCAACACAAGAAAAAATTATGCAACTAAGTATAGGAGGTGTTAAATAATGAAATTTAATTTTTTTAATGAGATGAAAAATGCTTTTTCATTTCTAAAGTTAGATTTAGTTTCAAAATTTATTAGTAAACAGTTGGAAACAACTAAAAAGTCTTGAAATTACTTTCTAAAAAACCATAAATACGGTTATTACGTAGATAATGGATTACATCATTTGAAAAAATTTTCAATGTTGTATATTTTCTTAATTATTTTTTGTATCTTTTTAGGTATAACAAATGGTACTTTACTACAACCAAATACATTTACACTTTTATTCCAAAATAATTCATATATTATAATTTTGGCAATGGGAATGCTTTTGGTCATTCTTAGTGGAAATATTGATTTATCAGTCGGTACGCTAGTAGGATTGCTGGGTCTATTTTCTGTTACTATATATAATAATACAGGGCAAAGTATTTGACTGACTTTTATATTAACTACAATAATCGGTGCAGCTATTGGATTAATTCAAGGATTTTTAGTAGGTTATGGAAATATTCCTGCATTTATTGTAACACTAGGAGGTTTTTTAGCTTTTAAAGGAGCTCAACTTCTTTATTCAAATGGTGGAACATTAAGTCCTATTGGAGGTGGTTCATCTACTTATATTACAGGAACTATTCGAGGAATTCCTGACATTCAAGTAGGAACTGTTTGAATTTTTTCCTTAATATTACCGATAATTTTTGGAGCTATCATAGTTTCTTTAAGGGTTTGAGGTTATTTTTCAAAACAAAAATTTGGAATCAGAACACAAAATATCTTTATTTTTGCCGCAATTCAAACTATTATATTCTTACTTTTTCTAGCTTGTGGAATTATTTTTGGACTAGGTTCTAACCCAATGAGATACTTTGTTTTATACATAGGAATTGCTTTAGCTTTATTTACTTTCTTAACTCAAAATACTTCATTTGGTAGAGCAGTTTATGCAATAGGTGGAAACAGAAAAGCAGCTAAATTATCTGGAGTTAATGTTAAAAGAACAACAATGATTATTTTTATTATCATCGGTGCTCTTGCAGGATTTGCTTCAATAGTTTATACAGCTACTTTCTCATCAGCTACTTCATCTAGAGGAGATGATTTAGCACTCGATGTTATCTCGGTTGTATTTACTGGTGGAGCATCAGTATATGGTGGAATTGGATCAGTAAGTGGAACTATTTTAGGAACATCAATTATTGGTGTTATAAATCAAGGGCTTTTAGTTTTAAACGTTCAAGAATCACAAAAAAATATTATCAAAGGTTTAATTTTAGTTAGTGTTGTTGGATGAGATGTTCTCTCTAATAAGAAAAATAACTAAAAATATCTTTAAAAATGAAGGAAAAATGTCAAATTTTTCCTTTTATTTTTCCCCAAAATTACAAATTAAATTTTTGAATAATCTATTCATACAAGAGTTAGAATTTAAACTTATATACATCAACGATTCTTCATTAAACATACAACTTCAAGATATTAGAATTTTAGATATTCAATTTAAGCACTTTAACAAGAAAAATCAACACTTTTTACCTTTTGTTGTATACTATGACAAACACAAAATTGAAGGTAGTATTGTTTTAACTATGAAGGCAAATGAAGTAATTATTGAAAAAAGAATAAACTCTAGTTTGACAATAAAAGCATCTATACAAACTAAGTTAAAACTAGCAAATCAAGAAGTTAAAACAATTAATTCAGATCAAGTAATTACTAATTTTAATAAGCATAAAATTGAGTATATTTCAACAGTAGAAAATTGAGTAGTACAAAATAACAACGAATTAGTAGATTTATTTGAAATTAAAGATAATAAAAAATATATGAAAAAATGAAAAGCAACTTATAATAATAAAAATTATCATACAATTAAGATAAAAGCAGGAGTTCAAGATGAAAAAATTTAATTTTGCAACAATTGATATTGGAGGAACTAATACTCGTTTTGCTCTTTTTGAAAATGACAAAATTGTAAAAAAAATTAGATTCAAAACAGATGTTAATAATTACAAAAAAGTATTGGATAAAATTCTTGATTTAGTAAAACAATACAATATAAATGCAATTGCGCTTTGTATTCCTGGGCCTGCAGATTACAAAAAAGGTATTATTCTTTCTTCACCTAATTTAGTTGGTTGAAACGGAATTAATATAAAAGAATACTTGCTAAATAATTCCAAATTAGAATATGCTATTTTCGAAAACGATGCAAACGCGATGGCTTTGGCAAACCACACTCACTTTAAAAACAACAAAAAAGGTGTTACCCAGTTTTATACTATCTCCACTGGCTTTGGCGCAGGGTTAGTAATTAACAATAAAATTTTTCACGGAGCAAACGGTTTTGCTCAAGAAATTGCTCATATTCCTACATCAAAAACTTTTCATAAAAAACATCATTTAAATAATTATGCAGCCGAATTATTTGCATCAGGCACAGGAATGTCTTTAAGAGCTCAAGATAAAAATCTAGAACACATTGATGCTAAAAATATCATAGCAAAATATGAAGAACATGAAGATTACAAACAAATCGTAGATGATTGCATTGACACAATTGCAAGAACTATCTCAACTACAATAGGAATACTAAATCCTAACTTAATGGTCTTTGGTGGTTCTGTTGCTGAGCATAATTATTGAATAATCGAAAAAGCTATTAAAAAAGCAAAACATTGAACAAATCCAGATCAATGAAAAAGTGTAGAATTTAAAAAAGATGCATTTGGAGATGATTCAGCTTTATTTGGTTTATATTATTTAATACTTGACAAAACAAAAAAATAAACATCAACAAAAACAAACAAAAAATCAAGCAATATTGCTTGATTTTTTTAATGATTTTTTAATAACAGCTACATTAATTTTTTACCTGAAACAGGATTGAAAAATCCTTTAAACACGCTAAATATAGATTTATTTTGTTCAAAATTATATTCTATAAAAGCTTCAAGAATTTTAATTTTTTCTTCATCTGACATTGAAGTAAATCTACTTAATTTTTCTTCATTTTCTTCACTAATTTCTTGAGTAATTCTTTCTTTTATCATAAAAATAGAAGTTAAATAAATTCTAAATCATGCTTTTAAACTATTAATTAAAAAATATCTTTGTAAAGATATCGGAGTAGTCATAAGAACTAAAGGAAATATTCAAAAAACTTCTTTAAGTGAAAAATCTATTGCTTGAGAATCTGATCCAAGAACACTCAAATATGCAATTTCAAAAGTTAATGCCATTAAAGTAAAAAGTGCAACTAATTGTGATGCTAGTTTATATAATACTGCTTTATAAAGTAAATTTGATAAAGAAGATTGAAGAAATTGATCAAAATTATTTGTTGAAACTTTACTTATATCAGAAAGACTAAATGCAGGATTTACGTCAATTTCTAAATTGGTTGCTTTAACTAATGAAGGTTTTTGTGTATTAATAAATTTTAGATTAATATCTGACATTCTCGCAGTGTTAAAATAGCTATAAACCATTTTAATATTAAAAGGAAAACTTTGCGAAATTATAGAATTTAAATCTAGATTTTGTGCTTTAAATTCTTCAAATTCTTGTTCTAATTTATTCTCATTTAAAAAATTTTTGATTTGATTTTCTTCTTTAAAAATAAAGGCAAAACCCTTCAAATATATAGGATATTTTCTAAATTCTTTTAAATATCAAAATAAAAAATTTGCTAAAAAAACAAGAGCTAAAAATATAGAGATTCCTAATAAAATAAAAATAATTGTATTTATGTTATTATGAATATCTATCATTTGTTGTGAAGGTTTGGTTGGTTTATCAAAACTGAATATGTCACCTTCTTGACGATATTCACTATCTGGTTTATCAAAGAAAAATAAGTTGTTAAATAATAAACCAAAAAATACTAAAAGAGAAATAGCCGGAGCTAGTAAAAAACCTACTCAAAAAGATATAACTGAATAAGTTTTATTTTGTAGTTTGTATCTTAAAAAATCACTAAAAATTGTTCTAATATTTTTATTTTCCATACTTTCCTTTCTAATAAAGATATTTATTATAAATTCTAATAAACATATTAATTGTAAAACAGATTTTGAAATTTAATCTTTAACTTTATATTTAAATAAGGTTGAAAAAGTCAATAAAGACACGTACGGATTTTTTAATAAACGTTGTAAAGAAGTAAGTTGATAAATTTTGTACACTTTTATTTTTTCTTTTTCGCTTAAGTTATCAAAATGCTCTAATATTTTTTTGTTTTGTTCACTTACTTTATCACTAATTAAATCTAAATTATTAAAATTTGTCATTACAAAAAAAGCTAAGTTTTTCACATAAATACTTCACTCAATTAAACTTCAAAGTCCACTTGTAAATATTCAAATAGCAAAAGACAAACCTAAAAAAATGCCACTGTGAAATTGTATTTCAGATAATTGAAATAATATAATTATGTTAAAAATGAGTATTAAAATAGCACTAAATTGTAAAGTAAAAATTCTACTTGCTCACTTATTTACAAAATTTTGATTATCTAATAATTTAAAAAACTCAGTATTAATAAGATCTTGAAAATTTTGATGTTTGTTAAATTCTTCTATACATTCTTTTTGTAAACCCGCTTTAATCATAAATTCTTGAAATGATTCATTAGGACAAATTTTTCTTTCATCTTGTAAATCAAAATTTAATAAAAAATCTTGATATTCGTTTTTTCTTTTTCTATCATAACCAGGCGTATAAGCAGAAGAATATTCATTTTTGGAAGAAAACATATAATATAAAGAAGGAACAGAAGGAGTTTTAAAACTAAACATAAGTTTTCCAAAAATACTGTTTCAAAAGAAAATTAAAGTTAGTTTCTGAAAAATTTTAATAAAACCAAAAGTAATTGTTTTTGTTTTATAATCTTGCTCTATAAAATTTTCAAATTCTTCTAATAAGTTATTTTCTTTTAAAAAAATATCTTTATATCTAAAATTTTCAAATAAATAATAAAAACCTTGATAACACTTTAGTAAAAGTTCTTGTTTTTTGTTCTTAATTCTTTTATAAATTATTAAACTTATAAAAGAAACTAATAAAAAAGAAAAGAAAATTCAATAAACAAAAAAAGGTATATTTTCAAATAATTTATCAACTTTAGCTTTAGATCAAATATTAATACTTATAAACTCAAGAATTACAACATTAACAGCTAACAAAATAGAAAAAATGATTCTCAGAATGAAGAAAAATGAAGTAAACAATGATAATTTTTTAATTTTGAAATTTAAGAAATTATAAAATTTAAATTTTTCTTTTGTCATAATTTTAATCTTAGTCTACGCTTAAAACTATATCTAAAACTCTAGTCATGAGTACATCTGAAATGGAAATTATAGTGTCTACTAAATTTAATAATTCACTTATAGGATTTACAATTGAAGTAGCCGCTAATGCTAACTTTCTTGAAATTATCTTTTGAGCAAATGATTGTAATTTTCTTGTTAATGACTTTGTTGAAGAATTAATGCTATTAAAAAAACCTTTAAAATTAGAGATTAATTTTATAACATTTGTAGATTTTAAAATATAGTTAATTGAGCTACTTAAATTTAATTTGTAATAAATCTGAAAAGAATTCTTAAAAGTATTAAAAAATGATTTTATGTATTCATTAAAAGGCAATATTTGTGAAGTAATAATGGTGTAAAAATTTCCTCAATCAACATTATTTTTTGTTTGATTATAAAAATTCACTGCATTACGGTAATCTAAACTAAAAATTTTGTCCATTACACTTATATGATCTGATTTATATAGTGTGACTAGAGAATCATATTGTTCTTTCATTTCTTTCATCTCTTTAATAGATAATCCAAAAAATATAGTTGAAATTGTAGCTTGAGTAACTGCCATAGCCGCCATAGGTGCAGTAGCTCCAAAACTTCAAAAAGCTGAAATTGTGTAGGCTGCAGCTAAGCCTCATGCAATTGCAGTAGAAGCTCCGCTTAATGTAGTAAATAAAGTGTTTTTTATTAACATCCCAGCAAAATAATCTATATATTTTTTCAATTTATCTTTTTGATTAATGTGATTTTTTTGTATTTGTTTTCATTGACTAGGTGTTAATGAAAAATCTCCTTCATAATATGCGCTTTGATAATTGGAATAGTAAGAATAATTAGAAGTAAAAGAACTTTTTTGAAAATCTGGTAAATAATTTATTGATTTAAATTCTAATCCTGTATCTTGTGCAGGAAAAACTAGATTAATATTGTCTTGAAAATCAAAGCTTTCTTCTAATAAATTTTCTTCTGGTAAGTGTAAATTAAAATCTTCATCACTTTCTAAAGTAATATCTTCAACATCTGCATATAATACAGAGTTAATAATTTCTAATTGTTCTTGAGAAAAATAGTTTTTATCTATTTTTTCAAAAATTTCTTGCTCTGTTATATTTTTATTAATAAATTCATTGGTTTTTTGATTTCATAAATTTGTAAATTCTTCTATATTTTCATTAAATGGTAATGTATTAAGTGTATTATCGATCAATTGATTGATTTGAAGTGATTCTTCTGATGAAATATTCTTAAAATGATTTTCAATGTTGTTTAATATAGATGTTTTTGCTTCATCTTTTAGTTGAAATGAAGTATTTAAATTTTCTTGATAATAAGTATTATCAACATTAATCTGGTGTTGAATTCCAGGTTGTAGAGCATAAGTTAATTGAGAAATATCTCCAAGTTTAAAAATGGCTTTTTTCATTAATTCCTTTCGATTTTGTTTTTAAAATATTTTATGTTATCATGTGTATTATATATTCAAATTTTATGACATTTTTTAAATTGTTATTAAAAAAACAGCCAAAAAAATGTGGCTGTTTTTTGATATTTAATAAAGTAGATTTTTAATAAAAGTTAAACAATAATTTAGATACTAATTAACTAATCACTGTAATAAACTTTTTGAATAATTTGAGTGTTTATAATATCAAATAATCTTATCTTATCAATTTTGTCTAAACTATCAAAATTATCTACTAGTTTTTTATATTCTTGCTTCAAATATGGATTATATCTTTCTTTTACTTGAAAATTAAAGATAATAAATTCTTTTAAATGATATTCAAATATAATTTGATCACTTAAAACTCATAATAAAGAAAATATTGTTAATATAACAAAAAACGAAATTTCATAAGCTAGTTCACTTTGTATAACCACACCTACATTAATGTATAGATCGATAAACATGGTTATAGCAAATTGTATTAGAGAAAAAGTACTAATAAAAAGACAAAAAGTCACTATTATTTTGCTTCAAGGTTTAGACTTAAAAAATTTTGCTGTATTTTCTAAAAAATATTCTTCAAAATTTGAATATTTTTCAAGTTTTTCCATAAATTCTTGTTTGTAATTTTCAAATGTTTCAGGAAAAAATTCTTTCTGTCTTTCTAATTCAGGAAAATCAGTAAAATTAAATTTAATTAAATAGTGTTTTATTTTATTTTTTCTTAGAGGAAAGTAATGAGGAATATAATGATAATTATAATATGCACCTTTAAATCTACGACCAAAAGCAAATATTTTTCAAATTAAAATTCACACACATATAGTTGTAAATCAACTACTTAAAATTCCAACACCATAATTGATTTTATATTCATTTATTTTTCGATTTTTGAATTTTTGATATTGATCTCATAAATTTACTTCTTTTAGAAAAATATCTTTAGAATCAAAATTATGGATTTGTAAGTAAATAGCCTGAGGTAAAATACTTATTATTTTTTTTCTTTTTTTGACTTGCATAAAAATATAAAAGAAAAAAATAATAGTTAAAATTATAAAGATTCAAAATATTAATCAGTAAATTGAATTATTTATGTTATTAAAAAAATCACTGACTTTTGTTGATTTAATTTGAATAAATTTGTATTTTAGTGCAATTACATTTAAAGATGCAAAAACAGACAAAAGAAATACAATAATGAAGAAAAATGAAGATAAAACACTTGTTTTTCTATAAATTTTTACAAGAAAATTATTGTATATTAGTTCTTCAGACAATTTAGTGTTCACGATAAACCCTTTTAACTACTTGTGTATGTAATCTATTACAAATGTTGTAACCAAATTTAAATATGAGAGCATACTATCTAAAAAATTTAAAAACTCACCTATAGGGTTTGCTATTGCAGTTGAAACAATAATAATTCTTTTCTCTGTAGAACTAGCAACAAAATCTGCTATAGTTTTATCTATATTTTTCATTGCTCTATAAAATTTTACGAGACCTGTCACTTTTGGACCAAGACATCTTTCTTCTGGATATTTTAATAATTCTTTTCATGAATTTAGTGGAGTTTTAAAACTATTTTTTTCCATTCAATTAATAGTTTTGTGAATTCATTTGGTATTAAATTCTTCTATAATTTGATCAAATGTGTATGTAATTAGTTTTTCAGAAAGGAAATTTTTTCATTTTTTTAAATCATCTGTATTATCTTTAAATATTTCATTTATTTCACTATATTTTTTATTAAAAAAATCACTCATAAATTGAACTTCATAAGAATTGTAAAACTTTTCTATATCTATTAAATTCTTTTTGATTTCATTTTGTTCATCAATACTTGATTTTAAAAATCATGTAGATAATGAAGCTTGAACAGTAGCGCTAATTGCTAAAGGAATTGTAGCACCAAATGTTCAAAATGCAGCAGCAGTATAAGCGGCAGCTAAGCCTCAAGCAACAGCAGTTAAAGCAATGCTAATGTCATTAAATACTTGATTTTTGGTATCAATAGAATGTAAATATTCAATATAATTTTTTAATTTTTCTTTTTTATAAAAAAATGATTTTTTTGCTTTTTCTCATTCATTACTTGTAATTAAATCTTGTTGTTTCTTCTTAGAATTTACTAAATCTCTGTTAGAACTTTTTATATAACTTGTATTTGACTTATTTTTATTAATGCTTCTTGAATCTTTAATTTCTTTTTTAGTCAAAGTTTTAGATTTATTATCAATATTAGAGTTAATTAAATTTAAGTCTTTTGTTTTAAAATTTTCACGACCAATAGAATCAATAATGTCTTGTTCAGTTAATTTACCAGTTGTAAAATCATTAGTTTTTTCTTTCCATTTTTCTAAAAACTGTTCTCTTTCAACTCCTATTGGTAAATTTTCAAGAGTATTTTCAACAAAATCCGCAACTTCTGGTCTAGTAAAATATAAGGCTGATTCATAAGTATTGTCATAATCTCTTATAGGAACTATATCGATTGGCTCAATAGGAATTTGTGGTACCTGCATAGGATCTGTGGTATCGGGAGTATTACTTAAAACCATTTGATGTTGAACTACTGGTTGAAAAGCATAGGCAAGTTGAGATACATCACCTATTTGGAATAATAATTTTTTCATAGTGTCTCCTAAAATTGTTTTTTAATTTAATTAGTTAAAAACAGTTAGCGAGACTCTGCCGATATTATTAGTATATTTTTTAAAAAACCTAAAGATAAATTGTAAAAATAAATATTTAAGTTCTATTATCAACTTATTAAATTTATTTATTTTAAAAAGAAAAGTGATTCTTGAATTGTAGAATTTTCTAATTTTGCTTAACACAATTTACCTCTACAACAAAATTATACTCCTAAATTAAATATGCTTATTTTTTTATATAAAATTAAATTAAAAACACTACTTTTGTACATTTTTTAAAAAATTGATAATTTCTTCTTTGTTTATATTAGGCTTATAAACCAATTCTTTTACTTTATTTTCATCAGAAAAACTGATTCCTGCCAGTTGAATAAATTCCATCTGATTATCACCTTTTAAAGCAAGAGCAAAGATTATTTTAACTATTTGATTATCCCATTTTAATTCTTTTTTTAAATGTACAATGCAAACATCGTTTTTAAGTATGTGCTTTTCAGAATCACTATCTCCATGTGGTAATAGTAAGTAATTACCTAAAGCTACTGAAGATAGTTGATCCCGTTTTATCATAGAATCAAGATATTCTTTTGTTACAGAATTATTACTAAAAAATACTTTAAAAACAAAGTTAAATACTTCATTTTTGCTATAAAATTCTTGATTTAAAAATATATTTTCTTTTTTAAGTATTTTGTTCATTGTCTACCTTTAATAAAGTCTTGATATCTTCTAAATTTAGTTTAGTATTTTCTTGCAAAAAATGTTTAATTTGCTTCATTTTTATAGCATTTTGAATTTCCTGAGCTTGTTTATCATCTACAAAATCAAATTGTAGAATTGATTTAAATACATCTAAAATAGGTTGTTTATTTAGGTGAAATTTCAAAACATTTTGATAAATTAAGTTAAATCTTTCGTTTTCAGAAATTTTAGTAATTGGATTTCTAGCAACTCTTGTGTTTAAATCAAAAAGTTGTTTATTTTTGAAGCGTTTTAGAGTATTGAGAAAGTATTTCTGAAGTTGAATTTCTTTAAATTCTTTAAAATTCGATGTTAGTATTTTTATATTAATAGAAGCTAAATTTTTGATATTTTTTATAATTTTTACATCATTTGCACTTTCACTAACAAATTTTAATTTCTTTAAATAACCAAGATAACCTAAATAAGAATGAAGTGAATTTACAAGAAGTAATTTTCTAAAAGTATAAGCATCAATGTCTTTGACATAACTAATTAATTTAAGTTTTTTGCTTCTTTTTTGTTCATTTTTATCAGCTATAACTTCAAAAAAATTATCTACAAATACATCGATATTTTTGGATTTTTTACTAGGAATTATTCTATCAACAACTAAGTCAATAAATCTAATATTAGGTTGAATATCAAAAAATAATTTAGCAAATTCAGAAGATATTTTATAACCATTTTCAAAGCATAAAATAAATTGTAATTTCGAAAAAGTTTGAAAATGCTCTTGCAAATAAGGAACTAAATATTTTAAATTATTTGATCCTAATGAAGTTGTAATATATTTTGATTGTTTTAAATACGTTTTTAACTTTGCATCTTCTAAATGAATTGCTTGAATGTTTTTGATAATTACTTCATCTTTGCTGTTTATATCAATTATTTTGTATTGTTTTTTTTGATTAATTTCATCTATTAAATCTTGATTTTTATCAACAAAAATAATTTCAAAATCATTTTTGTTAAAAATATAAGCTACTAATCCACGACCTATATTTCCAGCTCCGAAAATTAAAACTTTATTTTTTATTTTTGATTTCATTGATTATATTTTTGTATCCTTGTAAATCTAAAAATTGATTTATTATAAAATAATGGGCATCGGGATTTTGTGTTTTGATTCTATCTGCTAAAGATGAGATTGTGATGATGCATTTTTCTGTTTTATCAATATTAGAAATTGATTTGTGTAGTACTTCAATATTGTTTAAGTTTTCTTCTTTTAATAGTTTTTTTAGTATTCCGCTTCCCATTACAGAAGAACCCATTCCTGCATCACAAATAAATCAAATTTTAGAAAAATCATGAGCTTTATTTTCTTTTTTACTATTATCAGAAAGTTTTAAAGATCTAGATAATTGTTGAGCTTGTTCTAAGTCGATATTTTTGTTTTTTTCTTCTTTTCTAAAGAATTTTTGTTTTATTTTAGAAAAATATAAAATCACTAAAGATACTAAAAAAGAACTAATAGCTGATCCAAAAATTCCCAAGCTCAGACCTGCTAAATCCATTCCAGTTTTTTTCACCTGAATATATTGCGCAATAATAGATCCAGGACTAACAGGCGCAACTGCTCCAACATCAAAGATTTGGAAAATTGTATTTCCTACTACACCACCTGCTATAGCTGCTATTATTAAAATAGGTTTTAGTAAAACAAATGGAAAGTAAACTTCATGAATTCCACCAAATAGATGAATAATAGAAGATGAACCAGCTTGTGATTTAACAGTTTTGTCTTTTCCGAAAATTAGTCAAGCTAATAAAATTCCTAGCCCAGGTCCAGGATTTGATTCAAGTAAAAATAAAATTGATTTACCTGAATTTTGAACTTCCTGTGTTCCCAAAGGAGTAAAAATTCCATGGTTTATAGCATTATTTAAAAATAAAACTTTTGCAGGTTCTACAACAATAGCAACAATAGGATAGAGTTTGTGTTCTTGCATTTTACCTACAATTAATGATAAAAAAACATTTATATAAGCTATGATGTAAGCAGAAAAGTAAAACGCAGGAAAACAAAGTAAAAATCCTAAAATTCCTAAATAAAAATTATTTACTAACATTTCAAAACCAGGTTTAATTTTGTGAATTCAATTTTTTTCAGTGTGTTTTAAAACTAATGCAGCAAGTGGTGAAAGTATCATAACTCCTAAAATCATTACAGATTCTTTTCCTGCAATAGATTTAAAAATTTCACTATCTCCTGCAGCAATAACAGCCGAAGCTATTAAAGCAGAAATAGCACCTCCACGAATTAAATAAATTTTTTTACCAGCAAAAAACCCAATTAAAATAGGAATAAGATATTTAATGCCAACTCCTACCATACCTGCTAAAGTAGAATTTGGAGTTCATCCTGTTGGAATGAAAAACGAAGTTAGTAAACCTCAAGAGATAAAAATACCAATAATTGGCATAATCATTGAAGACAAAAATCCACCAAAACTTTGAATTTTTACCTTCATTTTTAAAGCAATGTCTTTATAATTTAAGTTCAAATTTGTTTCCTTTCTTTTTTGATTAAATTATAAAAATTGACTTTATTTTTCTTGATATATGTAACAAAAAATACAAATTGTAAAATTTTATTTTTTTATTCTGTTTGTTATAATTTTTAAATAAAGATTTCTAATATGAACAACAAAAAATTTAAATATTTCTATTTATGAACTCTATTGTTACCTTCATTTTTGTTTTTGTCTTGTAATTCAGAACAAGAAAACCATAATCTAAAAATAGAAGAAAAATTAAAAAAAGATGAAGAAAAAAGAAGAGATATTGAAGAAAAAATAAAAAAAAGAGACCTAAGAAATTCAGAAAATTCACAAATTAATAACCTAAAGAAAACTTGAGATGCTTTTTCAGAAGATTTTTGACAAAATATTTTCAAGCCTTGCCAAGAAAACCAGTCAGATTTTTGTAATCCAAGAGCTGAAATTAATAATCCTGAAGCAGTTTATTCAAGAGAAGCTAAAATAAAGTTAATAAAAAAAATAACTTATTTAAACTTCAAAGAATTATTTTTTAACACGCTATTTAAATATGAACAAATTTTAGACAAAGAACCATTGCCTGAAATCATAGTGAAATCTCCAACTCTCAATGAGAATGTTGCAAACATTAAACAAAACCAAAACATTACTCTTGTTCAAGCTAAAATTAATTTAAAACAAAACAAAATAATTGAAAAAACTTTTGATGAATTAATACAAAATCAAATTATAAATGTAGTTGCTAAAAATAACGTTATTCCTTGAAAAGATCCAGAATTTTTGAAATATCCAGAAAATTTTATTGTTTGACATATTTATTTTTCAGATGATGAACAAAAAATGTTTATTTCATATCAGCAAGCACATTTTCATCCAGACAAGTCAGTTCATATTTTTGGTCAAAATCAAGTTATTAAAATAGAGTTTCAATAAAAAAAACTACATTTTGAGCAGATCCCCTTTTCTTAGGAAAATAGAAAAGGGGATTTTTATGAAATATTCATTAGAATTTAAATTAGAATGTGTAAAAAAATACAAAAAAGGAATTGAAATTAAAAAGCCCGATTTTGCTAATACAAGTCAGAAAAATTTTTTAAATCAAGTAAAGTTTTGAGAAAAAATTTATGACAAATTAGGAGTTCAAGGCCTTAGGAAAAAACCACGAAATAAAGAATGGACTATAGTTGAAAGATTAAGTGTTGTTAAAAGATTTTTAGCTGGTGAACCAATTGTTAAAATTTCACTTGAAAATAATCTTAATCCAAGTCAAATATCTTTTTGAACAAAAAAATATTTAGAATCGGGAATTAGTGGTTTAGAATTAAACAAAGGAAGACCAATAATGAAATCTAAAATTCTTAATGATAAACGTTCAAAAGTTTCAAAAAATTTAAATAGTAAAGATCAATCTAATTCTCTAACATCCGTATATTAAGAACTCAAACTTCTTAAAGAAGAACTCAAGCATTTTAAAAAAGAGAAAAAAAACTTTGAAAAAGAAAATAAACTTTTAAAAAAGGAAATTGAAGTACTAAAAAAGTGAAAAGCCTTGGTAGAGATCTTTGACTCAAATCAACCAAGGCAAGAAAAAATAAAAAAAATTTATAATAGAGTAAAAGCTGACAAAAACCTTCGCTTAACTCAAGTATTAAAAGAGTTTTCTATTCCTATATCTACTTTTTATTATGAACTCAAAAAGAAGATTTTGACAAGAAAAATGAAGAAATTATAAGCCAAATGAAGCTTATTTTTGACGAAAATAAAGCAAGATATGGAAAAAGAAGAATAAAAGCTGAACTTAATAATAGAGGCTATAAAATTGGACTTAAAAAGTTCGCAGATTAATGGAAAAATTCAATCTCAAAGCAATTTGTCCTAGAAGAAAATACAAATCTTACAAAGGAACTGTAGGCAAAATTGCAGACAATATTTTAAATAGAAATTTTGTCGCAACTCAACCAAATCAAAAATGAACTACAGATGTAACTGAATTTAGCGGTTCATTTGGAAAAGCATATTTATCACCAATTTTAGATATGTTTAATGGTGAAGTTATTGCTTGAGATTTGTCTACAAGTGCTAACAACCAACAAATTAGAAAAATGCTTCAAAAAGCTTTTTCCAAACACAAAAATCTTGAAGGTTTGATTTTTCACAGTGATCAAGGTTGACAGTATCAACATAGACAATTTTCAGAAAAATTAAAACAAAAGGAATAATTCAGTCCATGTCTCGAAAAGGAAATTGTTTAGATAATAGCGTTATTGAATCGTTTTTTGTAACATTAAAAAGAGAATGTTTTATGGTCACGAAAAAGAATTTTTAACTTTTAAACAACTTCACAAAGCAATTTCAAATTATATTTATTATTACAATCACAAACGAATTAAAGACAAAATAAAATGAATGTCTCCCATTAAATTTAGGGAAGCATTCATTTCAAATTATAATTAATTAAAACACTCAAAAAATTTTAGAAGAAAAGGGTACCACCTCATTTTGTAGTTTTTTTTTTTTAAGAAGCAATTAGTTTGCTAATTTTCTAAAAATCTTTTTAAGACCAATTTCTTCAATCTTATATTCTTGTGCATCTTTTCTTTCGGTGACTAAAAGTGATTGTGGTTTAAATAAATGATTTATTTTTTCTAACGTTGAAGCACCTTTGCATAAGAAATTATCATCACTTTCATTTTTAGGTCAACAAATTAATGAAGTAAAATTCAAGTTATTTTTTTGTTTATTGTTTAAAGAATTCTCATTAGCTTTTTTTACATATTTTTGTGTCATCTGAATTAAATCTTTGGTTTTTTCAGGACTTATGTCTTTGTTCCCTTTGCCTTTAATTTCAATATTAATTTGGTGTTGATTGATACAAACAATGAAATCAGGATAAGATTTTTTTACTTGTGTTTGTTCAAAGTAATCTCAAAATATACTTTTTGAATTATTTGCAAAGTTTCTAAATCAAATGTTAATTTCCAAATTATCATCAGCATCGTCTTCTAATCAATTAGTAAAGAAACGAACAAATTTTCTTTCTGGTTCTGAATCTACAGAAACTTTTACTTCATTTTTTCCCAATTTTTTATTATTGGAATAGGCATATTTTTCGATTTCACTTTTAATTTCTATATAATTTTTTGAAGAATCTTTTGAGTCATTGATGTCAATAATTTCATAATCTTCTACATATTCTTCTGGTGGAGCAATGATTTGTTTTATATTTAAAGTAGGATTAGTGTTTTCCCAATTTTCTACATTTAGTTGTTTAATATCCTCTAGTAAATCAGTTAAAATGTAGTGTTTATAATATTGGATTGAAACTCTAATATTTTCATTAATTTTCTGATTATAAATTGATTCAATTTCCTTTCACATATCCTTGGTTATTAGCTTCTTGTATTTTTCTATTAATGATTCATTAAAAATTTCAAGCTCAATTTGATCGAAAATTGTTTTTTCTATAAATCTACCTTCATTGATATTACTTTTTCTTGTAATCTTTAAAAAGTCTTGATTTTTCTTTCTAAATTTTTCAAATTTTTCACAAATTTGTTCAAATTCTTTGGAAATTAATTCATAAACTTCTTCTTTGTAAGTTTGATTTATTTTAATTATGCTAGCTTTATCAATCTCTCCAACAAGAAATTTTTTGTTTTTGTATTGCTCTTTTAAGTAATAGATTCTTTCGCGTAAATTTTGATCAAATTTTTTATTATTTGAATAAACAAAAAACTCATTAGCTATTGAATTACTTAATTCTTTTCTGTGATCTTCGTTTTCAATTTTTATAGGAATAGGAAAACGCTTAATTCTTCCAAGTGTTTGTTTATCAAGTGTTTCTGAAGAAACATTTCTTAACTGAACTAACATACAAGCTCTGGGAATATCTCAACCAGTTGCAGGTCCAACTTTAAAAATTATTACATCAACATCACTATCTTTTTTAGATAAAGAATTTAAATCAGTTTTTGAAGTATTACCGGCAACAGTTTTTGTTTTTTCTTCTGAAAAATATTTAGCATAACTTAAATTATATTTTTCCAAAATTTTAATAATCTGTTTTATTTCTTTATTAAATTCAGCTTCTTTTTCAAGCATTTTATCTTTTACTTGAATAAGCATAGCGGGATTTACTTTTCATAAATTTTTTAATTTTTCATCTTCACTAATTTGTTTGTATTGTTTTTTAATATCAACAAAAGTTTTACAAGCTTGTTCTAATAGAAATGAATTATCTATTTCATCTGTAGATTCGTAAGAGATGTTTAAATTGATATTTTTATTAGCTTTTAGAAGTTTTCAATTATCTTCATCTAAATCTTTGTTTGTTATTTCCACAATATCATCATTTTCTTTGGGTGTAGCAGTCATCATTAATTCAAAAACATTATCTAGTTCTTTTATTTTTTTATCAAATGATTTTGCATCTGGCTTTTCACTTATTTTTGATGTACCAATATGTGCTTCATCTCTAATGTAAACAACATAGTAATCAAATCTTAATTCATCAATAAAAGCATCTAATTTTCCTTCTTTTACAAAGATAGTTGACTTACCAAATGAAGAGGTACCAAAAATAAAAATATCAGCTTCTTTAGCTAAAATATTATATTCTTGATCACCTTTAGCTTCTTTTTGTTTTGAAGGAGATTCTTTATATTTTATAGTTGCATTTTTCATTGAATTTAAATGAAATTTATAATCTTCAAATTTATTTAAAGTTTGTTTAGGTAATTCAGCATTAGAAATTGTATTGTAAATAAAAACCAGTTTTTTACCTGAGTTTTTATCAAATTCTTCCATTACTCTATCAATAAAGTTTGCAATTATAAATGTTTTACCTGACCCTGTAGGTGCTTTAAAAGTAATAGAAGTTTTTTGTTGATTATCAAATGCTTTTTTTCATTTATATACTAATAAATCAACTGCTTGAGCTTGTTTTTCACTAAGTTCCATTATATTTTCCTTTTTACTTTATTTTTTCTTTATTCTTCTTTATTTTCTTCTTTATATGGTCTTAAAGATGAAAGAGTTTTTAGTACTGAATCATCAATTTTTTCTTTATCTTTATTGATTCCGAAATCTTTTAAAAGTTTTATAAACTTATCTTTTAATTCTTGATTTGTTATATTGTTATTTAACAATGAAGTATTATAAGTTTTAGATCAAAATACATTTAAACTTGTATCAAATGCTTCATTTTTCTTGATTCATTCGAAGTCTTTTTGACCTTTGGTTCCCTCACCTTTATTAATTCTATAAAGTCTTTCATATGTAACATTTTGACCAATATTATTTTCATTATTAGTTACTAAAACAAAAGAACGATTTCCACCATCTTCTTTATTTAGTTCTAAAACTGCTTGTCCAGTAGTCCCTGAACCTGCAAAGAAATCTAAAACTCTTGTGTTTTTAGAAGGAAATAAGTCAATTATGTACTTGATAAGATTAACTGGTTTTGGAAAATCAAAGAAAGAGTCAAAATTAAAAATTGATCGAAGTATCGAACTTCCATCACTTGTAGAAACCCTTTGTATTTGTTCATTATTGTCTTCGTTTTCTAGCAATTTATTTAGTGTAGAATTAAAAATTACACTTCTAGGATTTTGTTCTTTTGAATTTGGTATTTTATCTTGGACATCATATCTAAAAATTTGATATGAATCTTTTATTTTCTGAACTTTAACCTCATTATTTTTAACTTTTTCTAAAAAAGTTTGTTCAGAAACTGTTCATCTACCATATTTATTTTTTCTAACTATTTTTGGAATTATAGGAGTATAGCCTTGTGAAATTAATAATTGTCTTTCACTTGTAGAATAATCATAAATTATTGTATCAGTTGTTAAATCTTCAGTAATTAAATTAAAGTCAATATTATTATCTGTTTTGAATAAATTTAATTTTTCATTTCATCAAATAATGTATGCCATTTTCTTTCGATCAAAAATCGTTTCTTCATTACTTCCTTTTTGAAGATTTGCTAATTTTTTCTCTCATTTTTGAATTTTGTCATTTCATTTTCATTGATCTGAATTTTCTGCAATGTTTATTTTTTTAATCTTCAGTTTTTTAATATTTTTTGCATAAACTAAAATATATTCATGATTTTGTGAAAAGTATTTTGCATCTTGTTTACTACCTCAAGCATTTATTCATATTAAATTAACTAAGAAATTTTCTTCTCCAAAAATTTCATCCATTAACACTTTTAAATAAGCTTGTTCATTATCATCAATTGAAACTAAAATTACACCATTTTCTTTTAGAAGTTGTTTTGCTAATTTTAGTCTTTCGCTTAAAAGATTTAATCATCCAGTTCTTGAAAATTTATCACGATAAATAAATTTATCAGCAGTTATTTGTTCATCAGTTAAATTATTTCCGTCATCAGATGTTTTTTGTGTGTTATAAGGAGGATCAATGTAGATTAAATCGAAGTTAGAATCCTCTCTCTCTCTCTCTCTACTCCTATAAGATTCTTTAAAACATCATAATTTTCTCCAATGATTAAAGAATTTTGTAAATTATCCTTCATTTTTGAAGAAGAAAAAGATAATTTTTCGTCTTTTTCAAGTATTGCGATGCTTTGATTATTTATTTCTGGGGCTTCATCAAAAACAAAACCCGTTGCTACTCTTTGTTTTAAAAACCTTCAAATTTGTTCAAATTCATCTATAGAAATTTTGTCATTATTTTTTAAAATTTCTAAATTTAATTTAATTAATTCTTTTTGGTTTTCATTTAAAGATGATTTAGAAATTTGTTCTAACTCCTTTAAATGATCTTTTAAAAGTTCTTCTTTTTTGTTCATTTTTTCTCCTTATAAGTAATTTTTTAAGCTAAATTATAATTAAATTAATTCTAAATCCTCCTGTTTTTTAATAAAAATATTATTAGATGCATTAATATCAAGAGTATATGCATTTCATTTCTGACTTTTACAATTTTGTATGAATTCGCCTATTCTATTTATTCCATTTATTTCTTTAAAAGTGATTTCCAATCCCACTTGAGTGTTTATTTTGCATTCCTTGTTTTATCTTTCTTTTTTAGTAATTATTAATCCTCAGGTATGGTCGTCTAATTGTTGTTTTTACTTTATTTTTCTTCTTTTTCTTCTTTATATGGTCTTAAAGATGAAAGTGTTTTTAATATTGAATCATCAATTTTTTCTTTGTCTTTATTGATTCCAAAATCTTCTAAAAGTTTTTTAAACTTATCTTTTAATTCTTGATTTGTTATATTGTTATTTAACAATGAAGTGTTATAAGTTTTAGATCAAAACACATTTAAACTTGTATCAAATGCTTCATTTTTCTTGATTCATTCAAAGTCTTTTTGAGAATTTGTTCCTTCACCTTTATTAATTCTATAAAGTCTTTCATATGTAACATTTTGACCAATATTATTTTCGTTATTAGTTACTAAAACAAAAGAACGATTTCCACCATCTTCTTTATTTAGCTCTAAAACTGCTTGTCCTGTTGTTCCTGAACCTGCAAAGAAATCAAGGATTCTAATGTCTTTTTTATCAGAAAATAAATTAATTAAATATTTCATCAAACCAACCGGTTTTGCAAAATTAAATGCTGTTTTATTAAATAAAACTTCAGTTATTTCATTAGCTGATTTTGTTGTGTAAAAACCATTAGTTAATCTATTGTAATTTTTATCAATTACATTATTAAATCTTCGACCCGCTACTTGAGTTTCTACTTGAAAAGTTTTTGGATTAAATTTTACAAATTGATATTGTTTTCTTTTTGCTACTCAATAACCTTCATTATTTTTTATTACTTGAATAAAGCCTTGTTTTTTACCTTCTAAGTATGTTTTATATGATCAAGTATAACGCGCAGATTTGGCTTTTTTAATATTAGTAAACAATTTAAAAAAAGTGCCATCCGGAGCTTCTATTTCATAATCAAGACTTTCTAAATATTTAAAAGAAGATGCGCTAGCCCCACGGTGTAAATCAACTAATCTGTAATAACCTCTTTCTTCAAAAAACTCGTCTTTTAAATCAAAACCTGAATCAGAAAAAGATTGTTCATCATGTTTTAAATAATTAAAAGTTTTTTTGTTTTTATTTTTAGCATAACACAAAATGTATTCAGTTATTGTATCTATAGAATATTGAGAACTTGTGTTTCCACTAGGACCCGTTTTTTTCATTCAAATTAAATTTGCAACAAAATTTTCTTCACCAAAAATTTCATCCATTAAAACTTTTAAATAAGCCTGTTCATTATCATCAATTGAAACAAAAATTACACCATCTTCTTTTAGAAGTTGTTTTGCCAATTTTAGTCTTTCGTTTAAAAGATTTAATCATCCGGTTCTTGAAAATTTATCCCGATAAATAAATTTATCAGCAGTTATTTGTTCATCAGTTAAATTATTTCCATCATCAGACGTCTTTTGAGTGTTATAAGGAGGATCAATGTAGATTAAATCGAAGTTAGAATCCTCTCTCTCTCTCTCTCTCTACTCCTATAAGATTCTTTAAAACATCATAATTTTCTCCAATGATTAAAGAATTTTGTAAATTATCCTTCACTTTTGAAGAAGAAAAAGATAATTTTTCGTCTTTTTCAAGTATTGCGATGCTTTGATTATTTATTTCTGGGGCTTCATCAAAAACAAAACCTGTTGCTACTCTTTGTTTTAAAAATCTTCAAATTTGTTCAAATTCGTCTATGGAAATTTTGTCATTATTTTTTAAAATTTCTAAGTTTAATTTAATTAATTCTTTTTGATTTTCATTTAAAGATGATTTAGAAATTAACTCTAACTCCTTTAAATGATCTTTTAAAAGTTCTTCTTTTTTGTTCATTTTTTCTCCTTATAAGTAATTTATAAAGATTTTAGCAAATTTTAATATTTTTATGAATATAAAAAAAGCAAAAAAAATATCTTTGCTTTTTCATTAAATTTAAATACTTTATTGAAATAAAATTAATTATCAAATTCCACTTCTTTTTGCATCATATTGTATAAATCATATGATGTTTCTGCATTTAACTCTTCAACTGTTCAGGATTTTTTATAGTCACAAAGTTGAATAAATTCAGTTCATCTATTTTGTCCTTTAATTTCTTTTAAAGTCACTACAATTCCAAATTTTATTGAATTTTTTTCTTCAAGATTTAATCTTTCTTTTTTCGTTACACTTATTCCTCAAGCATCATTATCGATATATTTTTTTGCTTTATTTTTAATTTTATTATTTTCTAATTTTAAATACTCAATAATATTTTTAACATTATCTCATTTTCTAAATAATTCTCTAACTTTACGTTCTGGCAAGTTAAAAGTACCATCATAATCTTGCTTATTGTTATTAATAGAACTAATTTCGATTTTTTTATTGGAATTCATTTTTAATTTTCCAAATTTAAAATCTAATTCAGTATTTGTATAATCAATACCCTGCAATCTTGAAGTAGTTGAAAAATAAGCTAAAGTAGCTTTTGCAATAAAAGGAAAAGTTTTATTTGAAATAGGAACATAAATATTATGATTATAAGTTTGATAACCCAAAGTTTCAGAATTTATTAAAAATTTAATTTCATCCTTTTTACTTTTTATAATTTCTTGGATATGTATTGGTACCACGCCATGACCTTTTAGATGTAAATCAGAGTCATTTTCTTTTTGTCAACCAATAGCTGAATCAATTATTAAAGCTTTAGCTAATTCCCTTGGTAATCCTAAGATATGAATTAAAAAAGCTACTTTTCTTGTTATTCAAGGAGCAGCAAATGAAGTACCATCTACTATTTTCGCTCCTAGAGCTGTACAAACTGTAATATTTTCTCCATAATAACTAATATCTGGCTTGACAAAGAAGGAAAGAGAAGGTCCTTTTCTTGAAAAATCAGAAGATTGTTTTTGTCTGTTTACTGAATTAACTACAATAGAATTAATTGAATCTGCAGGTGAACCTATTTTAACTGCATCAGTACCTTCATCTTTTTTATTGGTACCAGCTACTACAAAAATAATGTCATATTTTGCTTGAAGTTCATCAAGTAAAGATGCAATTGGAGATATGCTAAATGGATTTATTTCTAAATTAGAACCCAAAGATAAATTTCATACTTTAATATCTAAGTTAGATAAAACAACTTCTTCAATTGTTCTTAAAATAGAAAATGTGTTAAAACTATCATTTTTTGAAACACCAAACAGTCTAACTCTAAATTTACCACATCCATCTTCTAAATCTTTATTTGCGCTAGGTCCATCAACTATTATGTAGCTCACTGCTGTTCCATGCTCTCTGTCTTTTGAAGTTATAGGAATGGCTTTGTCTATTTTATTATGATATTCAACTCACTTTCCAAAGTAAACATCATCAGGATTTTCTACAAAATGTGTATCAATTACGCCTACTACAGGTTCGTTATTAGGTTCAGGAATAGTGATGATTTGTTCTTGCTTTTTAGAACTATAGCCTAATTCATCCCTTTTTAAATTATTTTCACTTTCCATAGCAATTAAATAAGGAAATTTTGCAACTAAAAGTTTGTATTGTTCAAGATTTAGTGTTATCACAGAGTTGTTCAAAGGAAATAGATGATTTTTTATATTGGAATCTTTTAAAATATCTGAAATATTAATGCCAATATCATAAAGAGTAACAATGATATTATCACTTAAATTTTCGCTTATGTTCTTTAGTTTTACACCAACTTTTTCTATGTAATAAGCATCAACTAAAATCCTAATATAAAGCGTTTGTGAAATTTGAAAATCTTTAAAAAGTTCTTCATTTTCCTTCTTATTTTGAGAAATATTTTCAATATCTTGATAAGAAATTCTTTTATTAAACTTAGATTCTGAAATTTTTATTACATTCTCTAAGTTTTTAACAGCTTTATTTAGAACATCAAGCTCAATACAATGGCTAATAATGTGTTTTAGTATTTTGTCAGATTCATTAAATTGAATTCCAACAATTGTTTGATTGTTTTTTAGTGGATTAGAGTCTAAAAAGTATTTCATTCTATTAGATTTTGCGATTACATCATTGTAGTAAATAGATACAATTGGCTTTATTTTTAAAGTATTTTTTTGAATTTCTTCTATTCAAAATTTTTTTAGTTCTTTAAAATCTTCTAAAAGTTTCTTTAAATGTTCGATATCTAAAAATTTATTTTTAGGAATATTTGGGTTACCAGGAATACCACCTGCTTTGGGCAAAAATTTTCCATTTTTTAATCACAAGACATTGTTAGTTGTTTTATTCAATACTTTCCTCCAAATCATTTTCTTGTTCTATTTTGTTTAGATTTTTGTTTTTTAGTATACTAATTTCTAATTTACTAAAGCCTTGCTCCTTTAATTTTGGCACACCAGGAATATTTTTAAAAAGTTTTATATAAAGTTGTCTTAAGTAATCATAAGGATCGTTTATATTACAAAAAGCAAAGGATATTTTAATAATATTTTTTAAATCACCAGGCAAGGGAATATTGTCATATACATTTAAAATTTTTATAAATAATTCTTTATTTTTTGCAGTATTTTCAAACATAGTCAAATAATAGTCTAAAATATTTTCTGCAATTTTTAAAAGTTCTTTTTTAGTATATCTATCAAAGTTTACTATGTAATCAAAACGTCTTAACAAAGCCTTATCGAGATAATTTTGTAAGTTTGTTGTTGCAATTAATAAAACTTTTTGACTTAACTCATCTAAACCTTTTAGCAATGCAGAAACAGCTCTTCCCATTTCTCTTAAGTCTTGTGAATCAGTTCTATTTAAGCCCAAAGCATCAATTTCATCAAATAAAATTACTATTTTGTCCAAAAAAGAAAAGTTATTAATTTCTTCAAAAAGTTGAGAAATATTTTTGGTTGTTTGTCCGAGTTTACTATCAATTATTGTAGAAAAATCAACAAGATATAAGTCTTTTTTTAATGCTTGCGCTATGTATTTAGCAGATTCAGTTTTGCCTGTTCCTGGAAGTCCACTAAATAAAAATTTATTCACTAGAGAACTATTTTTTGTAGATCTTATAATACCTGTAATATCATCTTTTATACTTTTAGGTAAAGGGATATTATCAGTGCTTAGTTTTATCTTTTTTAAAAATCCAAATTCAAAATTATATATTTGAGGAACAAAAGTGTTATTATCGCCAGCTAAAATTCCCAAAATATGTTCAGCCAATTGATAATCTCCTTTATTGCTAAAATCTTGAGAGATTAAATATGCTTCATTTCTAAAACCTGCTTCATTTTTGTTTGCAAAATATTTTATTAAATTAATAACATTTTCTTTTTTCATTACATTTTTCTTTCTTTTGTTTTATAAAATATATTAAAAATTTTCAAACTTTCATATAAGTAAATAATTTTTTAACATTTATTTCGATTTTATTGAATGCTCGTTATAAGACAATAATTTTCGAGCTACTTGACTTTTTGAAATGTTTGTTAAAATTTCTATTTCACGAAGTGAAAATCCTTCTTTTTTCAAAGCTATTAAATCAATATTTTTATTATTTAAAGCAGAATAAAGTCTTTGAAAATAATCATATTTATTGTTAACATCGCTAAATGCCAAAGAAGTTTTAATTATGTTTTTTAAATCTCCTGGATTAGGAATTGTTTCTAAACTTGTTAGTAACTTTCTAAAAAGCTTCATGTTTCTAGCTACATTATCACATTTTACTAGGTAAGTTTCTAAAATGCTTTCAGCGACTTTTATTAAATCAGCCTTTGTATATCTATCAAAATTTATTGAAAAATTAAAGCTTTTTAATAACGTTTTATCAAGATATTTATATAAATTGGTAGTTGCAATTAAAACAATTTTTTCATTTAATTCATCTAAACGTTTTAATATCATTGATATAACTTTTCTCATTTCACTCAGCTTTTTAGAATCGTTTCTTTTAAAAGAAACTTCATCTAATTCATACAATAAAACTACTAATTTTTCGGGATATGGAAACCTATTAATTTCTTCAAACAGTGAAGCAATATTTTTAATAGTTTGATTTAGTGTATTATCAATGATGTGAGAAAAATCAACTATAAATAAATCCCTATCCAATAATTTCGCTAACGTTTTTGCAGATTCTGTTTTTCCTGTTCCAGGAGAACCATAGAATAAAAATTTATTTACACCAATTTTGTGTTTTGTAGAATTTACAATTCCAAAAATATCTTTTTGAATTTCAGATGGCAATAAAAATGTCTCAGGTTGAATTTTTACTCTTTTCAAAAATTCAAAACTTTCTTCAATTTCCATAGGAATAAAAACATTTGCTTCTGACATCGAAGTCATAATGTAATCTGCTAAATCATGATCACCAATTTTGTCAAATTCATTAGCAATAATATAAGTCTCTTTTCTAAAAGCAATGTCATTTTTTTCTGAATAATATTTAATTAAATTAATAATATTTCCCTTTTTCATAAATAATCTCCTTTATTTCATTATTATACAAAAATAAGGGACAAAAAATAAATTTTTGGGAAGAAAATCATTTTTTTGATGCTGAATAAAAATTAAAATTATTTTTTCATTTACAAAACAAAACTTAGGATTTTTTGAAAAATTATTAATAAGAAATTAAAATCAAAATTTAAGTAAATTAACTTTTTTCTTCTTTTTTGAAGAAAAATAACTTAAAAATTTTATCAAGATTTAATCAATTTTCTTTAAAGTTTATAAAATTTTTGAAGAATTTTTTTGTTTTAATTGTAATCGTTTTTCTTGTTTAAAATAATATTAGTGCTTCAAATAAACAAGCACGAATTTATTAATAAAAAGGAGAAAAATGAATTTTAAAAGAGATTACATACAATCTTTTTATAACAATGAATTTCATTTAGAAGAAAATCCAAAAATTTTAGACGTATTTTCTCCTCATAATGGAAAATTATTAGCAAAATTAGAAGTAACTTCTACTTATACATTAAATAAAATTGTAGCTCAAGCAAAAATCGCACAAGAAAAATGAGCTTCATTAACTTTTAAAAAAAGATCAGAAGTTATTTATAAATATAGAGAATTAGTAATTCAGCATAAAGAAGAATTAGCTAATTTAATTCATTTAGACAATGGAAAAACTATAAAAGAAGCAATTGCTGAAGTTGAAAAAGTAATTGAACTTACAGAATTTGCTTGTTCTATTCCTCAACTAATTAGTGGCGAAACACAAATGGTAAGTCGTGGAATTGTAGCCAGAGAAGAAAAAAGACCTGTTGGTGTTTTCGGAATTATAACTCCATTTAACTTTCCTTTAATGGTTCCTAACTGATCAATTCCTAATGCAATTGCACTTGGAAATGCTGTAATTTTAAAAGGTTCAGAACTATGCCCTTTATCAACAAGTTTTATGGCTGACTTGTGAAAAGAAGCAGGATTACCAAGCGGAATTTTTAACTTAGTAAATGGTCAAGCAGAAATTGCAAATGCTATGGTTTCACATCCAGATATTGATGGAATTACATTTGTAGGATCTACTGAAGTGGCTAAAATAGTACACAAACATGCTTCATTTCACTCAAAAAGAGTACTTGCCCTTGGTGGAGCAAAAAACCATATTTTTGTTCTAAAAGATGCTCCCATTGAAACAGCAGCTACAGAAGTTTTAGCAGCGGCAATTGGTATGGCTGGTCAAAGATGTATGGCTGCTTCAGTAGCTTTAGTAGTTGGACAAAACGAAGAATTTATTCAAACACTTACTAAAAAAGCACTTGGATTTAGACTTGGATTTAACTTTCCACCTTTAGTTTCTAAAGCATCTGTTGAAAAATTAGTAAATTATCTACAATGAGCTAAAGATCAAGGAGCAAAAATTTTAGTAGATGGGACAAAAGACTTTGTTATTCCTGAAGACAAAACTCATGGATTCTGATTTGGACCAACAATTATTGATTGATCAGAAAATCCAGAAAAAATGGGTTCACAAGAAGTGTTCGGTCCAGTTTTAGAACTAATTAGAACTAAAAATCTTTCAGAAGCTATTGAAATTCAACAAAAATCTCCATATGGAAACGCAGCTTCAGTATTTACTCAATCAGGTAGAGCAGCTGAAGAAATTATTGCAAAAGTAAAACCTGGAATGCTAGGAGTAAACATCGGAGTTCCTGTTCCAAGAGAGCCATTTAGCTTTGGAGGAACAAGATTTTCTAAATTCGGATATGGAGATATTACTGGAAAATCAAGTATTAATTTCTGAACTAACTTAATTAAAATAACTACTAAATGAAATCCAGAAGATAAAGTGGATTGAATGTCATAATGAATAAAGAATTTGACTTTATTTTAATAGGTAGAATCACTATCGATTTTAATCCTACCGATTATTACAACAAACTTGAAGATTCTTATTCTTTTAAAAAATACATCGGAGGATCAACTGCAAATTCTGCTATTGGCTTAGCTAGAATGAACAATAAAGTAGGATTTTTAGGATCAGTAAGCAACGATCAATTTGGTAATTTTGTTCTAAATGTCTTTAAAAAAGAAGGAATTGATACTTCACATATAAAAAAAGACGCAACACATAAATTAGGTCTTACTTTTACAGAAATGCTTTCCGAAGAAAAAAGTACTATTTTAATGTACAGAGATAATGTTGCTGATTTACAACTTAGTGTTGAAGATATAGATTTAGACTATCTTTTAAAAGCAAAAACTTTAATTATTTCAGGAACAGCTCTTTCTAAATCACCTTCAAGAGAAGCGGTTTTAAAAGCTTTATTTTTAGCTAAAAAAAATGGAATAAAAGTAGTATTTGATGTAGATTATAGAGCTTATTCTTGAGCTAATTTAGATGAAGTTAGTCTATACTATCAAATAGTTGCTCAAAATGCAGATTTAATCATTGGATCACGTGAAGAAATTGAGTTAACATCAAAATTTTGCTTTAAAAATGAAGCAAATTTAGATGATGATGACTATGCTAGATACTGACTAAAATTTGTTGAACTCATCATAATTAAAAACGGAAAACAAGGTTCCAAACTCTATACTAGAGATACAAAATTAGTGGCAAAAATTGTACCAGTCAAAATGCTAAAAGGATACGGTGGCGGTGACGCTTATGCTTCTTTATTTTTAAACCATTATTTTAAAAAAGATGTAAGTTTGAAAGAAGCACTTTCACTTGCTACTTCAGCTGCTTCAATTATGGTTCAGTCTCATTCTTCTTTTGATCTTCCTGAACATAAAAAAATCCTTGATTTTAAAGACAAAGCACTCGAATCTGATCCTAATTTAGTAACTAAGGAGCAATGAGATGCATTTAAAAAATAGACACTTAGATTATGGTTTTCATAGATTAGTTGATAGAAAAAACAAGCAAAAAGCTAGTTTTATGGAAATAGATCTTGATTTGTGAAAAGCTAAAGAAAATGAAGAATTAACTTATCAAGTAGCTAAAAATGAAGAAACTGCAATTTTACTTTTAACAGGTAATGCTAGTTTAGAACTAAATGGTAAAAAAATTACTTTAAAAAGAAGCAATATTTTTGAACAAAGAACTAAATTAATCCTTTTAAAACAAGAACAAAGTGTAGCAATTAAAACTAAAAAAGATAGTAAATTCTTGTTTATAACAACTGATAATAAAACCCTGGATAAAAACTATGTTTACGATAAATCTAACTCAAGAGAAGAATTTTTTGGCGCAGATAAATGAGAACAAGTAGCTAAAAGAAAAGTAAGAACATTTTTTGATTATCATACTAATCCAAAATCTAATTTAGTAGTTGGTGAAGTAATAACATATCAAGGAAAATGATCTTCATATTTACCACATCACCATCCACAGCCTGAAATGTACTTTTTCCAATTTGAAAAAGATTCTGCCTTTGGTTTATCAGTAGCTGGAGATGAAGCTTATATTGTAAAAAATGATGATGTAAATGCAGTTGAAGGAGGATTAGTTCATCCTGTTTCTGCAGCTCCAGGTTATCCACTTTATTATTGTTGAATTATTAAACATTTAAAAAACAATCCTTGAGTTGACAGAATCGAAGCAGAAGAGCACTTGTGATTAAATAAAAAAAATCCTAAATATTGAAAGGAAAAAAATGAATTTTAAAGTAGGAATAATTGGTGGTGGAAGAATAGGTTATGTACATTCAAATGCTATTAATAAGTTTGTTGACAATGCACAAGTAGTAGCTATTGCAGATGCTTATTTAAGCAAGGAAAATAAAGAAAAGTTTGAAAAATTAGGTATAAAAACTTTCTACACTGACTACAAAGAAATGCTTCAAAATCCAGACATTGATGTTATTTATATCTGTAGCCCAACTGATACACACCATACTTATTCGATTGAAGCTCTAGAAGCAGGAAAACATGTTTTTTGTGAAAAACCAGTAGCTTTTGATTTAGATAAAATTTTAGAAGTAGAAAAAGTAGTTAAAAAGACAAAAAAACATTTTACAGTTGGTCATAACAGAAGATTTGATCACAATTTTTTAGCCTTAAAAGAAGCAATTTTAAACGAAACTGTAGGCAAAATAGTTCAACTCAGAGTCACTTCAAGAGATCCAGGTTTACCTCCTTATGAATACATTAAAAAATCAGGTGGTATTTTTCTAGATATGATGATTCATGATTTGGATATGGTTTTATTTTTAACTAACAAAAAAGTAGAATCTATTTACGCTACAGGTTCAGCATTGATCGATCCAGAAATTAAAAATTTAGACGATATTGACACAGCGGTTGTTGTTTTAAATTTCGAAGATGGTTCTATGGCAACTATAGAAAATTGCAGACAAACAAGTTATGGCTATGACCAAAGAGTTGAAATTCATGGAACAAAAGCTAATATAAAAATTGAAAATGATACAAATTCAACTTTAATTATTTCTTCAGATCAAGGTGTTGCTAAAGAAAAACCACTTTATTTCTTTTTAGAAAGATATCATAATGCTTACATCAAAGAAAATAAAGACTTTTTTGAAGCAATTGCTTCAAAAAAAGAAGTAAAAGTAAGCATTCAAGATGGATATAATGCAGTTTTATTAGCTAAAGCAGCAACTAAATCATTAAAAGAAAAAAGAGTAGTAAAAATAAGCGAGTTTTTAAAATAATGGCAAAAACAATTAGATTAACTACAGCTCAAGCAATTGTAAAATTTATCGATAACGTTTATTTTAAAGTTGATAATCAAACAACAAAATTTGTCTATGGAGTAGCTACAATTTTTGGTCACGGAAATGTTTTAGGACTTGGAGAAGCGCTTGCAAATGAAGAACACAATTTAAAGCTAATTCAAGGTAAAAACGAACAAGGAATGGCTCATATAGCTCTTGGTTTTGCTAAACAAAAACACAGACAACAAATTATCGCTTGTACATCATCAGTAGGACCTGGAGCAGCGAATATGCTAACCGCAGCAGGAACTGCAACTGCAAATAATATTCCTTTATTACTTTTTCCAGGAGATACTTTTGCTTCAAGAAGACCAGATCCTGTTTTACAACAAATAGAACAAACTTATGATTTTAATATTTCAACAAATGATGCTTTTAAAGCGGTAGCAAAATATTGAGACAGAATCAACAGACCTGAGCAAATTATTAATTCTTTAATTCATGCTTTCGACGTTTTAACTGATCCTGCAAATACTGGAGCTGTTGTAATTTGCCTACCACAAGATGTTCAAGCTGAAGTTTATGATTTTCCACTTTGATTTTTTGAAAAAAGAATCTATGAATTTAAACGAACAAGACCAGATGCTAAAGACCTACAAAAAGTAGTTTCATTAATTAAAAACGCTAAACAACCTTTAGTTATAGTAGGTGGAGGAGTTCGTTATTCACAAGCTAGTTCTGCGCTATTAAAATTTTTAAGCAAAACCAAAATACCTTTTAGCTTTACACAAGCAGGAAAAAGTTCAATTCCTTCTTCTACAAAGCAAAATTTAGGTGGAATTGGGGTTACAGGTTCTCTAGTGGCTAATACTTATGCAAAAAATGCTGATTTAGTAATAGGATTAGGAACAAAATATACTGATTTTACAACTGGTTCAAAAACTCAATTTAATGAATCTGTAAAATTTGTAAATATTAATATAAAACCTTTTGATTCTAAAAAAATGAGAGCTCTTTCTATAGTAGCAGATTTAAAAGCAGCACTTAAGGATTTAAATACTTTATTAGAAGATATAAAAGACTTCAGTTATATACAAAATATAAAGAAAAATGAAGAACTTTTACAAGCTAAAACACAATGACATGATTATTTAAGAACAATTTATGAGCTTGAAAAACCTTTAAAAAATAAAGCATTAGTAGTAGATAAAAATCAAAGTTCTGTAGATAAATTTGCAGCAGCTATAAAAGAACATTATCAAGAAGATATTCAAATTTTTTCACAAACTAGAGCTTTACATTTAATTAGAAAATACATAGATGAAAAAGCTTCAATAACTGCCGCAGCTGGTTCTCTTCCAGGAGATTTACAAAGACTATGAGAAACTGATGAATTTGGCTCTTATAACGTTGAATACGGTTATTCTTGTATGGGACACGAAATTCAAGCTGCTATCGGGTCTTCAATTGCTTTAAATTATGTTCCTTCATATGCTTTAGTTGGAGATGGTTCGTTTTTAATGCTTCATAGTGAGATGCTAACTGCTATTCAAGAACAAATCCCTGTTGTAATTATTTTATTTGACAATTCAGGTTTTGGTTGCATCAATAATTTACAAGTTGGTTCTAATATAAAATCATTTGAAACTGAGTTTTACTGTAGAACTAAACCAAATACCAATGAGTACTCACAACTTGCAATTACTGAATTTGCAACAATAGCAAAAGGATATGGATTCGAAGCAATTTTAGCTAAAACAGAAGATGAATTTATCCAAGCTTTAAAAGAATCAAAAACAACAAAAAAACCAATGTTAATTGAAATAAAAGTTTATCCTAAATCAATGACTCCAGGTTTTGAATCTTTTTGACAAACAGGGCTTTCACTTGTTTCAACAAACAAAGAAGTTGAAACTCTTGCGAAGGAAAATGAAGAAAAAATAAAGGAAAATAATAATTTTAACTAATGAATAAAATATATAAATTAAAGAATGTTAAAGTTGGTGTTGCGCCTATTTTATGAACTAATGACGATATGCCGGAATTAGGTGGAGATATTTCTTTTGAACAAGCAATTTCTGAAATGGCACAAGCGGGCTATCAAGGAACTGAAATTGGTAATAAATTTCCAAAAGATCCACAGGTATTATTAAAAAAATTAAAAGAGCACAACTTAGAAATTGCTTCAGCTTGATTTAGTGCATATATTTTGTCAGATATTGAAAATAATTTCAAAGAATTTCAAAAACATTGTTTATTTTTAAAGCAATTAGGTGCAAAAGTTGTTGTTGTAAGTGAACAAACTCACTCAATCCAAGGTCAAGCAAAACCACTTTATAAAAACAAACCATTTTTTACAGAAGAAGAATTTGTTCAATTAGCTGCTGGTCTTAATATGTATGGAAAATGATCTAAAGAACAAGGTATCGATTTAGTTTATCACCATCATATGGGAACAGGTATTCAAACCTGAAAAGAAACAGAAAAGATCTTAAATTTAACAGAACCTGAATATGTTTCGTTAGTTTTTGATACAGGTCATTTTGCCCACACAGGTGAAGACATTGACCGTACACTTGAAAAAGCAATTCATCGTGTAAAACATATTCATTTAAAAGACATAAGATCACAAAAAGTTATTGAACTACAACTTAAAAATTGAAGCTTTTTAGAAGGTGTTAAAGAAGGAATTTTTACAGTTCCAGGCGATGGAGATGCTCCTTATTTCAATTTATTTTTCGAAATCTTAGCTAATTCAAATTATGAAGGTTGATTAATTGTTGAAGCAGAACAAGATCCAAAAAAAGCAAACCCTCTTGAATATGCAAAAAAAGCTATGAATTATTTAAAAACAATCATCTCATGATAAGGAGGTAATATTGAACATTTTAGAAAAATATCCTTTATTTTTCAAGCTAGAAAACATAAATTTAAGTTTTGGTCCAGTTAAAGTTTTAAAAAATATGAATTTAGAACTTTACAAAGGTGCTGGAGTAGCCTTAATTGGTGAAAATGGTGCAGGAAAATCTACATTAATGAAGGTTTTAAGTGGAGTTTATCAACCAGATTCTGGAAAAATGAGCTTTTGTGAAAATAATATTTGTGATAAAAAAGTAGAATTTTCTGGTGTTATCGATTCACAAAAACAAGGAATTGCTATTATTCACCAAGAACAACATTTAGTAGAAAATTTAACTGTTGCTCAAAACATTTTTTTAGGTCGTGAATTTAGAAGCTCATTAGGTTTACTTGACTATAAAAAACAAGATGAAGAAGCTAAAAAACTATTAAATATCTTAGGTGTTGATTTTAGTCCAAAAGCCATTGTCTCTTCTCTGTCAGTTTCACAAAGACAATTTATCGAAATTGCAAAAGCTTTATCACAAAATCCAAAAATTATTATCTTTGATGAACCTACTTCGGTTTTAACTGAAAAAGACACACAAAAACTTTATGATTTAGTTAAAAAGCTTAAAAAACAAGGAATTGCAATAGTTTGAATCACTCACAGAATGGAAGAAATTGAACAAACTTGCGAGTTTATTACAGTAATTAGAAACGGAATGTACATCGATAGCAAACCAACTGTTGAATTTAAAAATGAAGATGAAATTATCTCATTAATGGTTGGTTTTGACATTGAACACAGATACCCTGAAAAAACTCCTGTTTTAAGTAAAAATCCTTCATTTTTGGTCAAAAATCTTTCAAATGAAAAAGTAGCAAATATTAGTTTTGATATAAAACCAGGAGAAATTTTGATTTTCTATGGTTTAGTTAGCTCAGGACGTACTGAACTTGCTAGAACATTAATTGGTGATATGCCATATTTGAATGGACATATTGAACTAAATGGTAAAGAATTTAAACCTAAAAACATAAAAGATAGTCTAAATCATGGAATTTACTACTTGTCAGAAGACAGAAAACAAATTGGTTTAAATGTCAACTTGCCTATTAATTTTAATATCACAATTTCTTCTTTAAATTCTAATGAGTTTTCTAGATATTTACCTTTGATTTCAAAGACTAAAATATCACAAACAACAAATTCTTATATCAAACAACTAAAAATAAAAACTTCTTCACAAGAAAATCCAGCAACTTCTTTATCTGGAGGAAATCAACAAAAAGTTTCTATTGCTAAAGGACTAGCAACAGAGCCACAATTTTTCATTTTAGATGAACCAACTCGTGGTGTTGATGTTGGAGCCAGAAAAGAAATTTATAATCTAATTCACCAACTAAAACAAGAAAATAAAACAATAATGATTATTTCTTCTGATATGCAAGAAGTAATTGGAATCGCGGATAGAGTAATTACTATGTACGAAGGAAGAATTACAGGTGAATTAGTAGGAGATCAAATCACTGATCAAAATATTATGAAATATTCACTAAATTTACAGAAAGGAAATTAGATGCTAAAAATTTTAAACAAGTTTAAAAAAGAAGAAAAATTTGAATTTGTAGATTCTTTAGATTTTTTCTCAAGAGAAGCAAAAATTGAAGAAATTCGAAGCTATTACAAAAAAAGAATCGAATTTAATCAAGAAAAATTAGATACTTCAATTAATACTTGACATGACGACTTTTTTAACTTTAAAATATCGACAGAAGATAGAAAAGACTTCATTGAAAAAAGAGCTCAAAAAAGAATTATACAAGCTCACAAGCCTTTAGAAGATCTAGAAAAACAATTTTTAAATTTAGAAATTGATCAACAATCTTTTGATAATAAAAAAGTAGAACTTCAAAAGCAAATTGATTTAGAAGTTGAAAAAATTAAACAAGAAGCACAAACTAAAAAAGAAAAAGCTGATACGTTTTTAGAAAAACAAAAAGTTAAATATGAAAAAGAGATAAGCAAAAAAGAAGCTCTTCATAAAAACTTTATGGAATATGTGCATCAAGATTCTAAAAATCAAATTAATAAAATTAGTAAACAATTTGAACAAATTGTTTCACAAGATCCTTCTTTTTTCACTACGAGACAGGAAAAATTAGCTGAAACTCTTAAAATTTTAAACCAAGAAACAAAAGAGAAATTAAATTCTTTAGAAAACGAGTTTCAAACAAGAAAAATAGGTCAAAATACTTATTTATCACAAAAGAAAAATATAGAATCCACCTATAAAAATGAAGTAAAAACACTTCAAAAAGAAGCTCAAAAAGTACACCCTAAAATGAGAAGTGTTGAAAGAGTTTGAAACTTCTTAAAATTCAAAGAAGAAGATAGATTTATTAACACAGTAGAAAGAACTAAAAAGTCTTTAAATAACACAAAATTACTTATTTTGTTCTTAATTATCGCTTTTATTACTGGTGCTTTAAATGTTAACTTCTTTAGTTCCTATAACTGATTTGTTGCTATTTTAAAAAACAACATTTTTATAGGATTTATTGCACTTGGTCAAACACTAGTAATTCTAACTGGGGGAATTGATCTTTCAGTCGGTTCATTAATTGGATTTGGAGCCACAATTTATTTACTACTAACGGTTAAGTTGGGGCTTCATTTTGTAGCAGTTTTATTCATTTTAATAATTATTTTAGCTGCTTTAGGAGTTTTAAATGGAATACTAATTTCTAAGTTTAAAATACCTCCATTTATTGTTACTTTAGCTGGATTGTTATCACTTAGAGGAGCGATTGCTATTTTGTTAAAAGGAACCCCAATAACAAATCCAGATGATCCTATTTTTAACTTCTTTAATTATGATTTAGGATCTAACTTTACTGTACTAGTTTTAGTGTTTATAATAGCAGTTGCATTGTTAATATTCTTTATTAAATTCTCAAAATTTGGAAGATATGTTTATGCAGTAGGAGATAATCCAACAGCTGCTACATTTTCAGGAATTAAAAACAATAAAATCTTGATTTCAGTGTACATGTTTTCCGGAATATTCGCTATTTTAGGTGCTTTATCTATTTCCTCAGGAACTACTTCAGTATCTCCACAAACAGGTTATGGTTTTGAGTTAGATACAGTAACTGCTGTTGTTTTAGGTGGAACAGCATTAACAGGAGGAAAAGGTGGAGTTGGAAAAACTATTGTAGGATGATTTGCAATGGCTTTATTATTAAATACATTTAGTTTCTTCCAAATTGACTCTAACTTCCAATTAGTAGCTAAAGGTATCATCATAGTATTAGCTATCTTATTTGATCAAAAATACCACATAAATGAAAGATTATCAAAACTTTACTACAAAGTATTAGTAAGGATTTAGAAAGGAAAAAGAAGAATTTTTATGTCAAAGTTATTTATTAGAACATTATATTGAGTACTTGGAGTAGTAGCGGCAATTGCTATTTATTTTGGTACTGCATTTGGTATTGCTTCAAAATCTAATACAGGAGCTCAAGTAGCGCCAATAGCTGTAGTTTTTTCTACCAGAAACAATCCATTTTTCCAAAACGTAGAAAAGGGAATCGAAGCTGCAGCTAAAGAACTAGGTGTGGCATATGAAGTATATGATTCACAAAATGATACTGATAAAGAAGCAACAAACATTTCAAACATTATTGCAAAACAACAAAAAGTAGTAATTTTTAATGATGTTAATGAAGATTCAGGAATTTCTGCTGTTAAAAAATTAAATGCTGCTGGAATCAAAGTTATTGCAACTGATCACTTATTAAATTCAGCAAAAGCTATACAAGAAAACATTAAAGTAGAAGCAAATATTGCTTCAGATAACAAGCAAGCCGGAGTTATTTTAGCTCAATTTATGGCTCAAAAAATAGGTCTTCCACAAGATGCATTAACATACTCAGTTTATGGAATTCCAGGAACAGAATCTGGTGAATCCAGAGCACAAGGATTTATCCAAACAGTAAAAGGCAAAAATAACCAAGCAGTAAAATATAATCTTTATTCATATGCAAAATATGGACAAGAAACTGCAAACGGAAAAACATATGTAGGTAGACAAGCAGATGACAACAGAGACAAAGCAAATACAGCTGTTTCAAACGATATTGGTGCATTCTTTACTGAACAAAGTAAAAGACCTGAATTAGTATTTGGAACAAATGATGAATCTGCTTTAGGTGCTATAGCTGCTTTAGAAGCTGCTAAAATTCCTTTAGGAGGTGGTGATTCATATACACCTGGATCTGGTAAAGTATATGTAACTGGAGTTGATTATACAGAAGATGCACAAATAGCAGTTAAAAATAATAAATTATCAGCTACAGTTGAGCAAGATACAGATTTACTAGGAAAACTTTCTTTAGAAATCGCTGCAAAAATCCTTGATAATTCTTGAGAAACAAGCAAATATGAAGACTTTTACAACAAACATACTGGTTTAGATAGAGACAAAAAACCAACTGATACAGTAGAAAAAGGATATTACTTTAAAGTAGCTACAAAACTTTTCTGAAAAGGTCCAGATGGTAAAGGTGAAAAACTTCAAGCAGATCAAAACGGAATTCTTCAAAAAGTTTCATAAATGAAGAAAAAACAAGTAAATTAAGTTATGAATACAAAAATAAAAGTAGGTATATTAGGTTTAGGTCGTATGGGTTTGACTCATGCTGAAAATCTACTAAATAAAATCAATAATGCCCAGCTAATCGCTCTTTGTTCGCTTGATGACAAAGCAGAGCATTATGCAAAACTTTGAAACATTAAATATTGATATAATTCATATGAAAAAATGCTTGAAAATGAAGAAATTGATGCAGTTGTAATAGTTAGTCCAACAGCACATCATCCAAACAACATCTTACAAGCTTTAAAAGCAAAAAAACACGTTTTTTGTGAGAAACCATTAGGTATTGATTTAGATAGTGTTTACAGTCTTGTACAAGAAGCAAAAACCTATAAAAATCAAGTAGTTCAGATAGGTTTTATGCGTCGTTATGATCGAGATTATAGCTATGCAAAACAATTAGTAGATAACGGTCAAATTGGAAAAGTATTTTATGTCAGAACTCTATCCCAAGATCCTGAACAAGATATAAAAAATATGTTCAGCTTTGGTCCAACATCTGGCGGTCAATTTATTGATGTCGGAGCGCACGATTTAGATTTAATGATATGATACTTAGATTCATATCCTAAAAGAGTGTGATCTTTAGGAGATGCGTATAAATATGAAGAATTTAAGTCTTGAAATGATGGTGATGTAGTAGCAGGAATGTTTGAATTTCACAACGGTTCAATTGGTATTATGACTGCAAGTAGAATTGGACCTCAAGGATATCAAGCACAAGCTGAATTAATTGGTACACAAGGACATTTAAATATAGGCTTAATTGATCAAAAAAACAATGTTATTAGTTTAAATTCTCAAGGTGCAATTCATAATTATCATCGAAATTTTAATTCCAGATTTTCTCAGTCATATATCGACGAATTAAATGAGTTTATCAACAAGATAATTAAGCAAGATTATGATAAATCACAACTCGATGAAGCTTTAGTTAACATAATAGCTCTTAGAAAAGCACAAGAATCTTTTTCAAGCAAACAAATAGAAGAAATCCAATATCCTAAATGATTAAAAATTAAATAATTTTTTAAATTTAAAAACTACAAGTAAAAAAACTTGTAGTTTTTTTATAAAGAAAAATCAAGGATTTTACACTTGAATAGAGGGTAAGGTTGGAGATTTATTTTATCTTAAAAGAGGAAAAGTAATTTTACAAAACTTTATTGAAAATAATAGAGGTAAATTTCCTGTATATTCTTCTCAAACTGAAAACAATGGAGAACTTGGGAAAATAAATACATATGATTTCAATGGTGAATTTATTACTTGAACAACTGATGGTGCTCATGCTGGAACAATATTCTATAGAAATGGAAAATTTTCAATCACTGATCGTTGTGGAATAGTAGAAATAAAAAATTTAAAACTTTTTGATTATTTTTGAACCTCAAAATCATTAGCAATGATTTCAAAACAATATGTAAATAATTCTAGTGCAAATGCAAAATTAATGATTCATCAACTTTCTGATATTAATTTCAATTTTCCTTGTTTAAAAGAACAACAAAAAATAGGTCAACTTTTTTATACGTTAGATAAAATCGTAAGTCTTTATGAGAGAAAGATAAATTTGTTTGAGAAGCTTGAAAATATTTCTTGCAGAATATGTTTGTAAAGGAAAATGAAGGAAAACCGAATGTCAGATTTAATAAATTTGACACTTTATGAACTCAAAAAACATAGAAGATAATTTTATTATAGATGGTGGAGGATTTGTTTCCAAACAAGAAATAAAAAACAATCCAGGGCAATATCCAGTATATTCATCACAAACTTCGAATAACGGGAAAATGGGTTCTATAAATTATTATAAATATGATGGAGAATTTATAACCTGAACTACAAGAGGAGCTTTAGCAGGGAGTATATTTTATAGAAACGAAAAATTCAGTGTTTCTAATGCAGGACTATTACAAGCTAAAGACAACCAACTTTCAGATGTAAAATTTTATTATTATGTGTTGAAAAATTCTAATTTAAGAACCATAATGACTATAGGCAGTATACCTCAATTCACTGTGCAGATGATTAAAAATATTAACTGTATAATTCCTGATAACAAAGAAGAACAAGAACAAATTTCTAATTTTTAACTCATATAGATATTACTCACGCACAACTAAAGCGTAAGCAAAAGCCTAAAAAATGGCCTTTTTCTTTGAAATTTAGTACTTTTTGAAGAAAAATCATATTTTTACACAAACATCTTATTTAAGAGCGATTTTTGTATGTTTTTATTAAATTTAACTTACGCTTTAGTTGTGCGTGAGTTAAACTGAAGTTCTTTAAAAGCTCGGAAATTTTCTTTTGTTCTTCTAATGTAGGAAAAATTATTTTTAAGTTTGAAACAGCTGATCAATTGATATAAACTTGAGTGTTTCCTTGTGCGTTTTTAATTATTCCTTCTCTTCCTTTTGAATTTAAGTAAAAATAAGTAAATAATGGATTGAGAAATAATTTATTAAGAACTATTCTCTGTGTTCTTTGATTATAAATAAATTTATTATCTTCAGGGATTAACAAAACTCTTCCTAAAATGTTGCAACTTTGAGTTTTATCATTCAATATCATAGCTAAATCATCTTTATTTAATATAAAGTTTTTACTTTTTTCATTTAAATCAATTCGTAAGTTCTGGTCATTATAATTATTATTTTCATTAAAACTACCAATACTGATTACTTTGTATTTTCCAGTAGTATTAAAATATTCTTCTAATGATGTACCTCCAAAAGAGTTGACAACTTTATCAAGTTCTTTAGCAGATCATTTATAGTTGAAATCTTTAAATCTAATGCTTGGTTTTGCTTCATTTTTCTTCACAAATATATTCATCAAGAAAGCTTTTTCAAGCTTTTCCAACACACTAATTTTTCTCTCGTAAAGACTTACGATTTTATCTAACGTATAAAAAAGTTGACCTATTTTTGTTGTTCTTTTAAACAAGGAAAATTGAAATTAATATCAGAAAGTTGATGAATCATTAATTTTGCATTTGCACTAGAATTATTTACATATTGTTTTGAAATCATTGCTAATGATTTTGAGGTTCAAAAATAATCAAAAAGTTTTAAATTTTTATTTCTACTATTCCACAACGATCAGTGATTGAAAATTTTCCATTTCTATAGAATATTGTTCCAGCATGAGCACCATCAGTTGTTCAAGTAATAAATTCACCATTGAAATCATATGTATTTATTTTCCCAAGTTCTCCATTGTTTTCAGTTTGAGAAGAATATACAGGAAATTTACCTCTATTATTTTCAATAAAGTTTTGTAAAATTACTTTTCCTCTTTTAAGATAAAATAAATCTCCAACCTTACCCTCTATTCAATCGTCAGTGAAATCTTTAAATCTAATCTCTGGTTTTAGTGCTTTTTTCATAATTTATCTCCTTTTTGATGCATTATAAAATACAAATATGTTATTAACTATTTTAATTTAAAACTTTAATTTTTTAAAATCTATTTTGGGAAAAGACATACTTACTTTTATTTTGTTTAACTGCTTGTTTGAGTCAATTTCTAAAATAAAACTCTTAAAATTTTGTCAGCTCTTATTTTTAATTATTCCATTGTTTTAGGAAGTAAAACTATTACTTTGCTTTGTCTCATATTTTTAAAATTTGTTTAGCAATTTTTTCAATAACAGGAACAACTAAAGCATTACCCATACAAAAATATCTAAATCTTTCTGGCATTCCAGTGTTAGTTCAATTATCATCAAAGCCATTTATTCTTTCAATTTCTAACGGTGTTAGTGTTCTTAGTTTTTTTGTCATATAAACTTCAATTATATGAGTACTTCTGTTTACAGAACCTTCACTAGTTAACATTGTTCTAGCAGGTTTGTTTAAATCATCAGGAAAAATCATTGATCCTTCTGAGTAAGTATATTGTTCTCCATTTGGTTTTGTTCTTTGTACTTTTTTAGCCCCTTTTAAATAGGAAAATTTTTGATAGTTATCGTAAATAAAAAACTTTGAATCTACTTCTTCTTTTTCGATAATATCCTTTAAAAATGAAGGTTTTTGAGTTGATTTAGCAACTAAATCTAAAGTCAAAATATTTCCATCAATCATTGAACCAGAATTGAAAAAATTAAAAGAAAAATTATTAGAAACATCAACTAAATTAGAGTAATTTTTAAGAATCCGTGATTTATTAGATTTTTTAAATTGAGATTCCACTAAAAATTCAGATGCAAAAAATCCATCTTTTATAAGGATATTTTCTTGAATTTGTTGTTTATTAATGATTTGAGTTAATTCTTTTTTATAAGCAAATATGAAAACTCTTTTTCTTCTTTGAACAAAACCATAATCTGAAGCGTCGATAATTCTTCATTCAACATTATATCCTTCATTTTCCAAGCTTTTTAGCATTATTCCAAAATCTCTACCTCTTTGGTTTGCAGGTGATTTAATAAGTCTGTCAACATTTTCTAAAAGAATAAAATTAGGATGTCTTTTTTGAATAATTTTTAAAATGCTTCATCATAAAACACCTTTTTTCCCTTTAATTCCTTCAGCTTTTGTTCTAGCCACTGAATAATCTTGACAAGGAAAACCACCAACTAATAAATCATGTTCTGGAACTTGATCAATTACATTTGCTATATCATCGTTTACGTGATTAGTGCTATTTCCAAAGTGTTTTGTGTAACAGTCAAAAGCTCATTGTTTTGTCTTGTTAGGTTCTCATTGATTTGCTCAAACAGTTTTAAATAATTTAGAAGTTCTTTCAAAACCTAATCTAAAACCACCAACTCCTGCAAATAGTTCAACAACTCTAATTTCCTTCTTATCTTTTTTAGTCATAATTTTGTTAATGTCCTTTTTGTCAATGATAATTTTAATTTAAAACTTTTTAATAAGTAAATAAAAAACACTAAGTATTCTTAGTGTTTTTCCAATTCAAATTATATATTATTTGTAGCTAATTTTTTCAAAATCTTCTTGTGTAAAGGCTAAGATAAATTCTTCCATTAAATCAATAATTGATGAAATATCTTTTAAGCTAATAACTCCATAAGTTGAATGTAGATAACGTTGAGGAATTGATATACTAATTGTTGGAGTTCCTGCATTTGAATATTGTAATTCTTCTGCATCAGTTCCTCCACCTTGAGAAAGATATTTATAAATAGGAATGTTTTTTTCTTTAGCTAATTTAAATAAATAATTTACTAATTTCGGATCCATCATAGTTCCTCCATCAGCAATATCAATAGCCACACCTGCTCCTAATTTAGGAATTCCTGCTATTGCACCTTCAGTATCATGTGAAGCTCCTGTATCTATTGCAAAAGCTATATCTGCCTTTATTTTTGAAGCAATTGTCTTTGCTCCTCTGCATCCAACTTCTTCTTGAACAGTACCTACAAAATAAGGAGTATTTGGTAATTTTTTATTTGCTAAACGATTTACTAATTCATCAATTATTACTACACCAGCTCTGTTGTCGATTGCTTTTCCAGCAGCTAATTCAGGATTTGCAAATCTAAAAGTTTCATTACTTAAGTAAATTCTATCTCCTGGTTCTACTCCATTATTTTTTGCATCTTCATCTGAAACAAAACCAAAGTCCATAAATAAATCTTTGTTTAAAATAGCTTTAGATATTGCTTCTCTTTCCATAATGTGAACTGAAGTGTGACCAACAACTCCATAAAAAATTTTGTCAGTAGAAGTAATTAATTTAACTTTAGCTCCAATAAATGCATTTCCTCAAACACCACCAACTGGTTTTATTTTTATTTGTCCTGATTTTTGAACATCTAGTACTTGAAAACCAACTTCGTCCATATGTGCAGCTAAAATGATTTTTGGACCTTTAGTTTCACCTTTTTGCTTAATAATTAAAGAACCTAAACCATCTCTTTCGTATTCAACGTTTAAATGTTTTGTGTTGTTTTTAAGTTGTTCAACAACATCGTCTTCATATCTTGACATACCTTCAATTTCGGTATAAACTTTTAATTTATCATAAATTTTATCTAATTTACTTGACATTTTTATCTCCTTCTTAGTTATAAAAATAATTAAAAATTATAACAAAATTTATTAAATTTTTATTGATTAAATAATTTACTTAAAATAAAAATTTCTTCATTTTTAAAGCATTTTAGTTTTAAAAATGAAGAAACAGGTAATAAAACAAATTTTTAATTTAATGCAATTTCGAAATACACAGGAGAGTGATCTGAAATATATTCTTTTACTTTGTTTTCTATGTTTTGTAAATCAGTTTTGTCAATTGGTTTTTTATCTTCTTTTTGTTTTTCTTTATATGTATCTTCTAAACTCTGTTTAGTAGTTATATTATCTTTTATTACATCTCATAAAGGGTATTTATTAGCGTTTTCAGTCATAAGACTTGAAGATTTAGATTGAAAAATCTTGTCATATGAGTTTGAGTAAATTCCGTAATTTTTACCCAAAGCAGTATTATTGCTTTTATCAATTAAGGATTTATATGAAGTTAAAAGTCTTTCAAAAGCTTTGTCATGCGATTTAGCTTTAATATTTGTATCTCCCATAAAGAAAAGATTGTCTGTGTTTGTTTTGCTTTTAAAAAACTCCATAGTATCTAAAAGATGATTTGCTTCAGAAATCTCTTGAGAACCATTAGTAGAATCGAAGCCATCTTTTGAGTCAACTTTTCCTTCTTCTTTTCCTTTTATATATCCACCTTTATTTATACCAGGAGCATCAAAATGAGAAGCTACAAGAACGAATTCTTGATTATTTTTCTTAATTTTAAATTTTCCACCAACTGGAGGTCTTGCAAAGTCCACATTTTTTGTAGTTTTTGTTTTAGGATAAGTTAATTTACCTTCTGAATTTACTTTACCATCTGGAAAATAAGCTGGCACAGAATTAAAAACAGGATTATCATAAGTGATTAAATAAGGATTAGAACCATAAAGTTTGTCTTTATTTATTTCTAAAATTTCTATTACTGATTTTTTATAAATAAAAGATACCTTTCAGTTGAACCTTCATTTCCTTCTCCAAAAACAGGATCTGAAGTTATTGAAGTATAAGTTTGAGCATTTTCTAATTCATTTAATTTTTTAGTTAAGTTTGCAACTGAATTTGGTTTTTTAGGATCACCAGAATTTACTTCGACTAAACCAATAACATCAGGATTTAAATGTTTTATTACTTTTGCTAGATTTTCTTGTTGAAATTTTTTACCAACTTTAGTTGGATTATCATCATAATTTAAAATGTTTCAAAACCCAACTTTTATTGAATTTAAATTTTGACTTGTTCCATTATCCACTGGTTCATCTTTTTTCACTGAAGCAAAAAGTTGTTTTCCTGCTTTGTTATTTAGAAAATAATAACTTACACCAGCACAAATGGATGCTAAAAATGCTATACATAATAAAATTACTAGTCATTTCTTCCTTCTCAAAGCAAACTTACTTTTTTGTCTTCTTTTTCTTCTTTTTCTTCTTTGTTGCATAGTTTTTTCCTTTAAAAATGTAGAGTTTATTATAGCAAAATTTTATAATGTTCAGTCAATAATTTGTTTATTAATTGAAATTAAATACTGGTTTATTTGTTTAAAAATATGAGAATTTTCGAAACTTATTTTATTACTAAAAGGAGAAGGATGTGAAAGCCTAAATACTTTTTGTTTACTTAAATCAAGCTTAGTTGCAATTTCTTGAGCTTTTTTTCCTAATAGTAAGAAAACTATTTTTTCTTTGTTATTACAAATAAAATTTAAAAGATTTAAACTAAATTGTTCCCAGTTTAAAAAGTAATGACTAGTAGGTTGTGATTGTCTAACACTTAAGACAACATTTTGAAGCAAAACTCCTTGTTTAGCTCAATTTTCCAAATTTCCATTTTGCTTTGAAAAAGAAGGATAATCTCTTGAAATTTCTTTAAAAATGTTCTTTAATGAAGGAGGTAAAATTTTGTTTTTTGTTGAAAAAGCAAGACCATCAGCTTGATCTGTTCCATGATAAGGATCTTGTCCTATAATTACTACTTTTAAATTGTCAAAATCACATAATTGAATAGATTTAAAAAGTTCTTCCTTTTTAGGAAAAATCTGATAATTTTCATACTCAAAATTTAGTTGTTTTATAATATTTTTAAAGTAGTCTTTTTCTTTTTCTTGCTTTAAAAATGAAGCAAAATTCATAGTTATGACTCGTTTACTTTTGGATTTCAAGATAGTGTTTGTAGTGCTTCTTTTAATGCTTTTGTTTGTTTTGGTTTATCAAGTGAGTAGTAATTGTTATCTAAAGCAGATTCAAAACCACCATAAGAAGCATTTCCTCCAATTAAAACGTATGATTCAGATCAAGTTTCATCTACTTTTACTACAGTTTTATCTGCTTGTTTTTTGTATTTAATTCCTTTAACTTTTATATCGAAATTTCCAAATAATTTTCCGTTATCTTGTAATAACTTATTTCTATCTTTATTTAATTTTGTGCCAATGGCTATATCATTAAAATCATTATAGTTATCACCAATTCTCATCACGGTTTTAAAAACAACTGCATTTCCTGATTGACTATAAGAAGATAGATCAAATCCTTGTGTGTGTTCGTTTATAAAGTTCATTCTTTCTTCTTTTTCAGATTTTACACGCTTGTTATTTTCTTTTTTTATGTGGTTTCATGGATCAGTTTTTGTTAAATCAACGCCTTGCATTCATCAAACAAAATCAGGTAAGTATTTTTTATCCAGACCTTCATTTACTAAGTTGTTTAAAGTAGGTGTTTTCTGATTTTCTTGTTCTCTATTGGAATTAAACATTACAACTCCACCTTTTGATCAAACATATCTTATAAAATCAAATGCCCCTTTAATTTCTTTTGCTTGCGCATCTTGTACAAATTGATTTCATATTTGAGGATTAAACATTTTGTTGTTTAGAACCAAATAATTTTGAAATGCAAAATTGTTTAAAATAGTTTCATCGATATCCATAAAAACCACTGGAATTGCTTTACCAGCTTCAGGATTATTAATTTTTATTTTGTCATTTTCAACTGTAATTTTATTAGTATCAAATACTTCTTGCTTGATCATAGCATCAAATTGTTTTTTGGCTGAATTGTATAAATTTAAAGTCATTGCGTCTTTTTCAGCACTTACAGAATTTCAAACATTTGCAAGCCATCTTTGATTATAAACTACTGATTCTGGTGAGTTATAATCATTAACGGTTTTTGTTTGATTATCATTTATTTTATTTGTTTGTCCACAAGAAACTAAAACAGAAGTAGATACTACAGTGGATAATATTCCTAGGGTTAAATATTTAAATTTGTTCATTTTTCCTTTCTTAATTCAGTGAAATTTTATACTAGTTTAATAAAATTAAAAAAACCAAAACTTAATATTTGGTTTTGGTTTTAAATTAATGGTTTGAAAAATAAAATAAGCATTTTGATAAACCAAGAAAATTTTTTGTTTATATTTTTTCTTTGAATAATTTCTAGGGTTTTATTTTTTTCTATGTAATTTAAAAATTTATCAATAGTTTGACCTGTAAAAAACACATTAACTTCATACTGTGAATATAAAGATCTAGTATCAAAATTCAATGTACCAATAATTCCTATTTTTTCGTCGATAATCAAGGACTTACCATGGAAAAAAATATTTTTAAAGAAGAATATTTTTGCGCCTTCATTCTGAAGCTCTTTAGCAAAAAAATTATTTATAATTCCTATAAAATTCTTGTCATTTCTTCCCGGTATATAAATTTCTACTTTTATACCTGCCAAAATAACTTGTTTTAATGCAGATATAATTTTATAAGTTGGAGAGAAATAAGGAGAGAAAATTTGAATTTTTTTCTTCGCTAAGTAAATTTGTTTTAAAATCAATCCTTCAATTAAAGACTCATTTGTAATTGGTCCACTTTCTACTATTGTTCCTATATTTTCTTCATTTTTGAAGCTTTTGTCTTCATTTTCTTCACTTTTTTTAGGATTTATTTTACATATTGATAAATCAATTTTCTTCTTTTTGCTATAGCTTCAATTATTTCAATTAAATAAAAAGTTATAGCAAAAATTTTCAACCATCTCTCCATGAATTTTTAAATTTACATCCATTCAATAGCCAAATTGTTCAGAAAAGCCAGCATATTCTTCGGAAATATTATTTCCTCCAATATATACTTTTTCTCCATCAATTAAGTAAATTTTTTTATGATTTCTATAAAAAGAATTTGCACTAAAAAAAGGAAGAAAAACCTTGTTATAAAACACAATTTGAATTTTGTTTTTTCTTAATTCTATTCAGTCCTTAGAACTAATTTTTAAAATTCCAAAAGCGTCTAAAATCATCTTAATTTTCACACCTTCTTTTGCTTTTTCAAGAAGTAAAATTTTGAGTTGCTTTCAAATAAAATCATTTTTTATTATATATGTGTCAATAAAAATAAATTTTTTAGCATTTTTAATATCTGAATAAACTTGTTTAAAAAAGTTATGTCCATCTGAAATAAATTCAGCTTGAAATTTATAAATCGGAGTGTTAAAAATATCTCTTGAAAATTCCAACATTTGTTTTTGTTGAGAAGGCAGATTTTCTAAGTAAAAATTATTTTGGTCTTTGTTCAGTTTTGTAAAATTTTTATATTCTCTTAGATATTGTTTTGAAGTTGTTCTATAAAAATATCTTCTCCCAAATATAACGTATAAAATTTGACCTATATAAGGAAGAAAAGAACAAACAATAATTCAAGGTAATTTCGCTTCAAAGTGTCTATTTTGAAAAGCTAAATAAGAATTTGAAATCAAATTTGTAAAGTAAATAAAAAAAATGATAATTCCAGCTTCTAAGTTTAAATTTTTCTTAAATGATAAATAAGATAAGTAAATTAAAGAACTTAGTATAGCTAAAATTAACACTAAAAAAACATAGTATAGTAAAATTCAAAAATCAAATTTCTTTACTTTTTTCATTTACTAAATTTTACTAAATTTTAAATTTAATGCTTTATTTTTCTTTGTTTTTATCGATTTTATTCAGAATTTTTCAATTTTTCTTTAACAAGTGTTCTTAGTTCTTCGTATAATGAATTATTGTTTTCAAGAAGTAATCTAAAGTTAGTTTTCCCTTGAGCAATATTTTGATCATTATAAGAGTATCAAGCCCCTTTTTTGCTTACAATTCCATATTCTTCTGCAAGTTGAGCAATTTCTGCAAATTTAGAAATTCCTTGTGCAAAAACAATTTCTACATTTGCTGTTTTAAAAGGAATTGCTAATTTGTTCTTAACAACTTTAATTTTGACCATGTTTCCAATAATGTCTGATCCTGTAGAAATTTGCTGATTTTTCCTTACGTCTAGTCTGATTGATGAATAAAACTTAAGCGCTCTTCCACCAGGAGTTGTTTCAGGATTACCAAAAAGCACTCCAACTTTTTCTCTAATTTGATTTATGAAAATAATAGTTGTTCCGTTCTTATTAAGAGAACCAGTGATTTTTCTAAGTGCTTTTGACATTAATCTAGCTTGCGCACCAACTACTTGATCCTTCATTTCTCCATTTAATTCAGCTAGAGGCACAAGTGCAGCAACTGAATCTACAACAATCAAATCGATTGCTCCTGTTTTGACTAAAGTATCTACAATTTCTAAAGCTTGTTCACCAGAATCAGGTTGAGATAAAATAAGATTATCAATATCGATTCCTAAATTTCTTGCATACTGTGGATCAATTGAATGCTCAGCATCGATAAAAGCAGCAACTCCTCCATTTTTTTGTACTTCTGCAATAGCATGAAGAGTAATGGTAGTTTTACCAGAAGATTCAGGTCCAAAAATTTCAATAATTCTACCTTTAGGAAATCCACCAATGCCCAAAGCATTATCAATTGCTAATGATCCTGTTGAAAATACTTCTGTGTCTGTATCTGGTTTTTCTCCCAAAAGCATAATGGCTTCTTTTCCAAATTTTTTTTCAATCTCTAAAAAAGCTTGTTTTAATCCTTTGTTGTCTTTCATATTGTCCTTTCACTTATATTTGCAATTTTTTTGCCAAGATTGAAAAAAATAAAAAAATTTAGGAAAAAATGAAGTAATTTTACTAATAATAAGTTAAAATTGTCAGATATTTATTTTTAGTTTAATTAAAATTCAATAAAATTATAACTATGAAATCAATTAAAAATGGTTTTACAAATACATCTTTTAGAGATGGAAGCAGATTTGTTCAAAAGAAAAAATTTACAGGTTTTAATCATAAATTAGACTATAAAGTTTTAGAGAAATTTGACTTTGTACCTAAATTAATATCAGAAACCGAAACAGATATTATTTGAAGCTGAATAAACAGCCAACCATTAGATTTAACTAAAGACAATGTAATTAAAATTGCTTCAAATTTAAAGCAATTACATACTTCTAAAGTAAATTTTCCTAATTCAAATCATGCAGCAAGAATTAAAAGCTTGATAAAAGAAATCAATCAAAAAAAGATGTGTTTACCAGTAGTAAATCAATATTTTAGGCACATAATGAAAATTCTTGCTCAGATGAAAAAAACAACGCCATTACATAATGATTTATGACCGAAAAATATCCTTGATTCTGAAGGCAAAATCTACTTTGTAGACTGAGAATTTGCTTCAAAAGGTGATAGACACTACGACCTAGCCTACTTTATTGAATCTGCTAGGTTAAGTCCTGAATTAGAAGACGCATTTTTAGAAGAATATGATGATTATGTTTATGAATATTTAATACAACACAAAATTTTGGTAAACTATTTTGCGATTTTATGAGTCAATGCACAAGAATTTAAAATATATGAAGATGCTCCGTTAGCAAGAAGAATAAAAGAATTATTTATAGAATTAGAAGAATACAAAAAGAGATAAAATGAAATTTATAGATCAAGTTAAAATTAAAATAACCGCTGGAAAAGGCGGAGATGGTGTTATTTCCTTTAGAAGAGAAGCACATGTTGATAGAGGTGGCCCCGACGGTGGAGACGGTGGAGATGGAGGTTCTATCTATTTTGTAGGTGATTCAGGCTTAAATACACTTTTAACGCTTCATAATGAACACATAATTAAAGGAAATGACGGTGAAAACGGAAGAAGCAAAAATAGATATGGCGCTAAAGGTCAAGATATTTTTGTAAAAGTTCCTTTAGGTACTTTAGTTTATAATGATAAAAAATTAATTTGCGATGTTATAGAAGAAATCCCTTATTTAGTAGCAAAAGGAGGAAAAGGCGGACGTGGAAATACTAAGTTCAAATCTTCAAAAAATAAGGCTCCAAGAATTTCTGAAAACGGGGATTTAGGACAATCTTTTAACTTAACTTTAAATTTAAAAGTTTTAGCAGATGTAGGCTTTGTAGGAAAACCATCAGCTGGAAAATCAACAGTTTTAGAAGCAATTTCAAACGCAAAACCAAAAATAGCAGATTATGAATTTACAACATTAGTACCTCAACTTGGACTTGTAAAATATTTTGATAAATCATTTGTAGTCGCAGATTTACCCGGTTTAATACAGGGTGCTTCTTTAGGAAAAGGTCTTGGTTTTGTGTTTTTAAAACACATTGAAAGATGCAAAGCTATTGCCCATATTATAGACTTTGGTTCTGAAGATAAAGATCCAATTTTAGATTTTGAACTTATTAATAATGAATTGTTTAAATTTAATGAAAAATTAAAAGAAGTTGAACAAGTAATAGTAGCAAATAAAAACGATTTACCTTCATTTAAGAAGCATTTACAAGAGTTTAAAAGAGTTTATCCTAATTTAAAAATTGTTGAAATTTCTGCTCTTGAAAAACATAATATTTCTTTACTAAAACAAGAATTATTAAAAATTGTAGAAAATTCGAAAAACAACGTTTATGAAACTGAAACACAAAATGAAGTAGAAATAAAACTAAATCCTCCGTTTGAAATCGAAATCTTACCTGGAAATGTCTTTAATATTTTTGGTGATGAAATCAAAAAAATATTTTTAAAAATTCCATTAAATTCTCATGATAATTTATTGAGATTTAATAATAAACTAAAATATTTAGGAGTTTGAGAAGAATTAATCAACAAAAACATTAAAACTGGAGATACTGTAAGAGTGTATGACTATGTTTTTGTTTGAAATGAAAATATTGACTAAATCCCAAATTATATTTTAAGACTGAAAATTGAATAATAAATAGGAACTTTTACATTAAAAATCCTAAATTTTTTCTTTTTTCCAAGTTTTGCTGCCTTTTTTAACAAAATTTTATGTGAAAGGAGCAGCCATAGACAGAATAAGAAAACTTTCTTTTGTAGAGAAAAAAGAAATAATGAAGAAAATCTTTTGTATGCATAAAAAATATCAGTTTTTAAAAGCTGATGACAAGTTAAAACTTGAAAATCAATCAAAAATTGGTAATGCATTAGCAAATTTAGAAAAAGAAATGTCTGAATTATCAACAATTGAAAGAATTTTAAAATTATTAGACCCTCATCATGTAATTATTCTGCAAAAAGAGTTTTTAGAATCGGATAAAAACTGAAAAGATAATTACTGATCAAAAACAACTTACAACAAACGTGTTCATCAAGCAATAGATCAATTTCTGTACTTTTTATATGGTTAGTATAGATCATAGCGTTCAGATTGAAGAACAAATTCAATCTGTTAATATATATTCAAATCTAGAAAACACCACAAGATTTACTAATTTTGCAGGTGCAGATGATAGACAATATATAGAAATAAATCGTAATATAAAATTAGATTCTTTTTCTGTAAAAGTAACTTATTTTTCAAGAAATAACATTGATCTGATTTCTAAATTACAAATTAACAATAAAGATACTGAAATTGTGAATAATTTAAAGATTTTTGGAGAAAATTTTGCTGAAAGTATTTTTCCTTTTGTTGCTCTTGATAAATTTAATTTTTCAAAATTAAATGCTTTATCAATAGTTTCAGAAATTAAGAAGGAAAATAAAGAAAATTTAGCTATTTTAAGCCAAATAAAATTCTCCAAAAATCCTGTTTTTAAAAAAGACTTTTTTATCAATTCTCAAGGAATTGTGTTTAAATCAATTAAAACATTAAATTTTGCATCTTTTGCAGTTAAAAACAACAAAGTATTTGATTCTCAATTTGAAAAACAGTTTTATAACAACATTTATTTTTTTTCAGTTAAATGAGAAGTAGGAAAACACAACAAAATTGTTTATAAAGTAGCAATCGAAAACGATGTCTACGATGAAAATACACTAGATAGAGATTTGTCAATTTTACCTAAAAAACTGACTAATTTACCTATTGATAAAAACGAAAGTTTAGATCTTCATTTTGTACTCAGACAAGATAAAAACGCTGAATATGTCTTGGGTAAAAAAATTATTGGTGATATTGTAATTGCAAATAACACTTACTATGATTCGGATAAAAAAATAATAGTTAAGGGAATTCAAAATGAATCAAAGCAAGGATTTTTAATCCCATATAATTTTAGTGGTTATTTAAATCCAATTTCAACTTTATTTTTAAATGCAGATTATCCCGATATTTCTCTAGCTCATAGACAAGAAATAAAGCATAAATTTCTAGACAAAACAAATGGACTTTTAAAATTAGATATTCAAACCTACAAAGATTCTTTTTTAGATCAAGATCAATTTATTATTTTAGAAAATAAAAATTTTAAGTACATCTCTTCCAATGAAATGAGTTTAGAAGTACTAAAAAGTCTTTATATTAAAGAAGAAAATGAAGAACTTTCTAAAAATGAAGATAAAGCTAAAACTAAATAAAAAAATATTGTTCATAAGCCTCGGAGTCATTACTTCTTTAGCTATTATTGCTTCATTAACAACATTTTTTGTTATCAAAAACAAACAAAAAACTGAAATAAAATCAGATGATGATACTTTATTTTCAAATTCTAAATTAGAAGCCAAAGATATATTTCCTATTATTTATGCAAGTGACTACTATGATTTAATTGAAATTGAAAATGGCCATGCTAAAATAGGCGAAAAGTTAGTAGCTGCATTTGTTAAAGATATAATTTCCAAAATAACAATTTCTTATGGAGATATCAAATTTAACTATAAAATCAAGACAGATCAAGAAATTTTTATCGAATTTGTTTGATTTCATCAAGACGAAGAAGTTTCACAAAATTATCATTTTAAATTAAAAAAAGATAATATATAATTAACATATGAAAAAATTAATTTATGATAAATTAAGATCATTTACTAATAAAAGTTTTAAAGATGATGATGATATTTATTCAATTGGTATTGATTCTTTAGATTTTGTAGAGTTAATTACAGACGTTGAGGAAAAATATAAAATCGAAATAACTGACGAAGAATTACTAAAAGTCAAAACAGTAAAAGATGTAGTAGATTTAATAGAATCAAAATTACAAAAATAGACAATTATTTGTCTATTTTTTTATATATTTTAAAATAATAACAATGAAAATAATAGCTCATATTGATATAAATAATTTTTTTGTTTCTGCTGAAGAAAAATTAGTACCTAGTTTAGTAGATAAACCCATAGCAATAGCTAGAAAAGAAGCAAATGCTATTGCAGTGTCATTGTCAAAACAAGCAAAAAAACTTGGAATTAAAACAACTGATAAAATTTTTAGTATACAAAAAAAGATTCCAAACTTAATAACTATTGAGCCAGATCACGTTTATTATTCTTTTTTGTCTAAAGAATTTTTTGCCTTTATTAGAAAGAATATCTCAAAAAAAATAGAGGTTTTTTCCATTGATGAATGCTTCGTAGATTTAACAAGTTATTTTCGTTATTTTCATACTTTAGAAAGTATGTTAAATGATATTAAAAATCAAATTTGAAAACATTTAAAACTACCGATTACTATAGGGATTTCTTATAACAAATTTTTAGCAAAAATGGCTACTAATTTAGCAAAAAAAGAAGGAATTTCGTTCAAATTAATTAATAAAAAGAACAAAAAAGAAGCATTATTTCATCTAGATATTGCCGATTTGTTTGGTATAGGTAAGGCATTATCAACACAATTAAAACAAGAAAATATTAATACCATCTCAGATTTAATAAATACTAATATTGAAGATGAAAAGTTAAAGAAAATTTTAGGAACTAGAAGATTTTATTTCTTTGAAAATCTACTACAAAAAGGAGATGATCATATAGAACTAAGTCATCAAGTTAAATCCATTTCTCACTTTAAAAGCTTCAAAAAAGAAGAGATTTTGAACACAAAAATAATTTATGTTCTAATAAAAAGCTTTATATTTGATCTTTGCAGAAAATTACAAGATAAATATTTGTACACAAATAAAATTCAACTTTATTACAAACTAAAAAATCAACAAAATATAAAAAATAATTATAAATTAGAATATTTTAGTGATAATCCTGATTTTATTTACTCAAAAGTTGTTCCTTTTCTAGATCAAATAAGCAACATTGATGATATTTGAGGTATAGGAATTACTTTTTCAAATATACAACAAAATGAAGCAAAAATTAAAAAATCACAAACAAATAACAAGGTAAAAAAAATAATTAACAAGGTAAATCAAGAACTTGGAACAGAGCAAATTAGTTCACTTGCTGATTATGAAATTGATAAAAAAATTAATGACTTTAATAAAAAAATTTTCTAATTTTTACAAAAGGAATAAAATTATATTGCTCATTGAGTTTTAAGATGAAAAAATATGAGTTTTACAAAAGTGTAACAAAAACTTATTTAATATTTTTTTTAATAGGTTTAGTAATATTTTCTTTTTGTATTTTTTGGTCTTATCATTTAGTAGTGGGCTGATTTTTTTCTTTAATTAGTGTTTTATTTTCTATATTTTTTACTTGAATTTTTGAAAATAAAATATTAATCAAAGTCAAAAAATCTCAAAAAAAATTTAAAAAGGTTGCTGTTGCAATTAGTTTATTTTATATATTAATAATAATTCACATTATTTTTATAGCAATTCTAATAGTAATTAACCTTCATTTTCCAGCTAATATGATAAAAACTCCTATACAAAAAGTTTCTGGACCAATAAATTTGTTTACATTTTTAGTAGGAATTTCTCTTTTTCCAATCTCTATTATCGTAAGTGAGTGAAAAAAAATAAAAAAAGAAAGGAGAGAAAATGTTAGACAGTAGTAAATTTTTATCCAACTGAAATCAACCACAACTTTTTACAATGTGTATTATGATTTTTTTAGTTTTTATTCTTTCGTTGATAATTTATTTTCAAATTAAAAAAGTCAAAGTGGATAAAGTACCTCCAACAATTGTTTTATTTGCTGAAGATTACTTCTTATTTGTTGATAATTTAGTAGAAGACATATCAGAAGGAAAACTAAATGTGATGAAAAGATATTTTTTTACCTTATTCACTTTTTTAGCATTTGGTAACCTACTTTCAGTCTTTGGTTTTGAAACAGTAGCATCGACTTTATCAGTCACACTAACGCTTGGTGTGGTTTCTTGAACAGGAATTTTTGTAGTTGGATTTATTTTCAACAAAATAGGTTATATTAAAAAATATATTTTTAACCCTCTAAATGCTTTATCAGCTCCTGCTCCATTAATTTCTCTATCTTTTAGGTTATTTGGAAATATTATTGGTGGTTCAGCAATTTTATTAGTTATGTACTATGGACTATCTTACGTTTGACATTTAATCCCAAATAATGCATTAGGTGTTTTAAATGTACCGGCGATTATAGTCTATCCGCCATTTATTTTCTATTTTAATGTTTTTGGTTCATTAGTTCAATCATTTATTTTTACAGTTTTAACAATAACATATTGATCTACAGAAATAAGTGAAGAAATTAAGCCAAAAAAAGATAAAAAAGGTTTAAGATTTTTTTTCAAAAAAGCAAATGCATAAAGCTTTTATTTTCATTTTAAAGAATAAGTAATAAAATTTTTCTAAGTTTTAAACAAAAAACTTAAATTAATATAAAGGAAAATTATTATAATGAATACAGATCACGTTGTCACTTTATTACAAAAAATCACTACATTTGCTGACACTGCAGCTAATACTGCTGCAGCTCAACCAGCTTTAACTGAATCAGTTGGTAGAGGATTAGTAGGTGTAGGTGCAGGTTTAGCCATGATAGGTGGAATTGGTGCCGGAATTGGTCAAGGGGTTTCTGCAGCGAAGGCAATCGAAGCTGTAGGTAGAAATCCAGAAAGTGAAAAAACAGTTTTTAAATTTATGATTATTGGTGCTGCTATTTCTGAAACTTCTGCTATTTATTCACTAGTTATTTCAATCTTATTACAATTCGTTTTTGCTTAATTATTATTTTAAATTTTTAACTTATGATTTTACAAAATGTAACTAACTTTGCTTCAAAAAGTGAACTAAGTCAAGATATTGATAAATTATTTAAAGGATTATTTCCTAATCCTTGAATAATGCTAGCAACTGTTTTGTCTTTTGCAATTTTATTCTTAATTCTTTCTAAATTTTTATACAAACCTTTGAAGAAAAATATAGAAAAAAGAAGAAAATTTTTACAAGATAACATTGATGCAACAATAGAAAACAAAGAAAAATCTTTACAACTTGTAGAAGAAAAAAATAAAGAACTTTTAGAAGCAAAATTAGCACGTCAAGAAATTATTGCCAAAGCAAAAATACAAGCTGCTAACATAGCAACAACTTATACAAATAATGCAAAAGCAGAATCAAAAAGAATAGTTGAAGAAGGAAAATTCTATGTTCTTCAATTAAAACAAAAAGCAGAGCAAGAAACCAAAAAAGAAATTATTTCAACAGCTACAGTTTTAGCATCAAAAATTTTAGAAAAAAACATCACTTATCAAGATGAACAAGAATTAATTGATGAGTTATTTAAAGACATTGAATTACAAGAATTTGAAAAATAATTTTTAAATATGGAAAACAATTCAAATATTTTAGTTTATGCTGATTCTATGCTTGAATTAGCGCAAGAGATGGATAAAGTAAGAGAATTTCAAGAACAATTTTTTCACATTGAAAATGTTTTAATTCATAATCCATCATTATTCACGTTTTTAAAATCACATATGAATTCAAAAACACAAAGACATGAAATTCTTGATAGTGTTTTTACTAAAAAAGTTTCAGAACCAGTTTTAAATTTTTTAAAAATATTAATTGACAAAAATCTCATTTTTTACTGAGAAAAAATTTTTAAAAGATTTACAAAAAATGCAGATGAAATTTCAAAAATAGCTCGTGGAATAATTTATTCAGGTTTCCCAATGCACACTAGCCAAATAAATAAAATTGTTAATTTACTAGCTCAAAAACTCAATAAAAATATAATTGTAGAACATCGAATAGATAAAAATTTATTAGCAGGAATTAAGATAGTTATAGACAATCATATTTTTGAAAATAGTGTAGCATCGCTTTTAAACCAAATCAAAAGCGATATATTAAAATAAAACAAAGGATTTTTATATGCCATTAAAAGCCAGTGATATTTCTGCTATAATAAAGCACCAAATCGAAACATACAATAAGAAAAATGTAATTTCAGAAACAGGAAAAGTCATTACAGTAGGTGATGGAGTTGCTATTGTCTATGGTATTGACAAAGTAAAATTAGGTGAATTAGTTGCTTTTAAAAACAACACTTATGGAATCGCTCTAAACTTAGAAGAAGACTATGTTGGTGTAGTTATCATGGGTAATGAAAATGCGGTTGCTGAAGGTGATGAAGTAAGAAGAACTAACTTAACTATTTCAACTCCAGTTGGCGATGGAATGCTATCTAGAGTAGTTAATGCTTTAGGTGAACCAATTGATGGTAATGGCGAAATTTCCTTCACAAAAAGAAGACAAATTTTTTCAGAAGCTCCTTCAATAATGTCTCGTCAAGCCATTGATCGTCCATTAAATACAGGTATTTTAGCTATAGATTCTTTAGTACCAATTGGTTTAGGACAAAGAGAATTAATTATCGGAGATCGTCAAACAGGAAAAACCGCAATTGCTATAGATACCATTTTGAATCAAAAGCACAAAAACATTCGTTGTGTTTATGTAGCTATAGGACAAAAAAACTCTACAATTGCTCAAATAGTAAACAAACTTAAAAAAGAAGGCGCTATGGAGTATACAACCGTTGTTGTAGCTTCAGCATCTGAACTTGCGCCGTTACAGTATATAGCTCCTTACGTTGGAGTTTCTATCGCAGAAGAATGAATGTATAACGGTAATGATGTTTTAATAATTTATGATGATTTAACAAAACACGCAATTGCTTATAGAACATTGTCTTTATTACTACGTCGTCCACCTGGTCGTGAAGCCTTTCCTGGAGATATTTTTTATCAACACTCATATTTATTAGAAAGAGCTTCACAATTAAACAAAGAATCTGGTGGAGGTTCTATTACAGCATTGCCTATAGTTGAAACTCAAGCAGGAGATATTTCAGCTTATATTCCAACTAATGTTATTTCAATTACTGATGGACAAATTTTTATGCGTGATTCATTGTTTAATTCAGGACAAAAACCAGCAATAGACGTTGGATTTTCTGTATCCCGTGTAGGTTCAGCAGCACAAACTAAAGGAATGAAACAAGCATCTAGTTCACTTAAATTACAATTAGCTCAATATAACGAAATTAAAGCTTTTGCACAATTTGGTTCTGACTTAGGTGAAGCATCACAAAAACTTCTAGATCGCGGAACTAAAATTTATGAACTATTAAAGCAAAACCAATATGAGCACCTTGCTCAGTTTAATCAAGTAATGATTTTACTTGTTATTAAAGAAAAATTATTAGATTCTGTTAAGGTTGAAGAAATACTTCAATTCCGTACTGAGTTTTTTGACTTTTTAAACAAAGATGTCTTCATTTTGAAGCAAAAACAGTATTTTTTAGATAATAAATCTATTGATAATAAAAGCTACGATTCACTAATTGATTCCTTTAAAGGCTTCATCGAAAGATTTGTAGCTAAATCAGCAAATTAAAATGGCTTCACTAAGTAAATTAAAAACTCGTTTTGCTCAAATAAAAAATACTGAAAAAATCACAAAAGCAATGGAACTAATTTCAAATGCAAAAATACCCAAAATGCGAAGAGAATTTCTACAAGTTTCACAGTATTTTACAAATCTTAACGAAATATTTTTATCAATTATTAAAAAAACTTCTTCAGTTGATGTATTTGATTTAGATTCTACAAAACCAAAAGTTTTTATAGTAATTACTTCGGATTTAGGTCTTTGCGGAGCTTACAATGTAAATGTAATTAAGAAGTTAAAATCCTTGATAAACAAACAAGATAGAATTATTGTTATTGGTAAAAAAGGAAGTTCTTATTTACAAAAATTCAAAGATCAAATTGATTTAGAATTCAACGTTGTAGATAGAGCAGATCGTTTAGAAATTATTTTTAAAGTTAAAGAACAAATACAAAATTATTTAGAAAATAAACAAGTTTCTGGCATTGAAATTATCTATACCCAATTTATTAATACTCTAACTTTTAATGCAGTTAACTTTACAATGCTTCCAATTGATAAAAATATTGAACAACAAAAGCTTCAAATTGAAGCAAATTCAAAGCTAGAAGTAGAATTTGAGCCTAATGCTGAAGTAGTTTTAAAAAATTTAATTCCTATCTATTTTGGAGCAGCTTTAAACAACTTTCTATTTGAATCTAAAATATCAGAGATAGCTTCAAGAAGAATAGCAATGGAAAATGCTTCAGATAATGCAAATGAAATTATAGATAAATTATCTATTGAATTAAACAGAACTAGACAAGCTTCAATAACTCAAGAAATTACAGAGATTATTGGTTCAATACTAAAATAAGGAAAATTATGGAAAAACAAAATATCGGAAAAATAATTCAAATTCTAGGTCCAGTTATTGACGTGCGTTTTCCCGACTCACATCTTCCTGCTATTTTAAACGCTTTAGTAGTTAATTTACCAGCAAACAAAGATGGAAAAATAAAGCAAATAACTCTTGAAGTTGAACAACACATTGGAGACGATACAGTTAGAACCATAGCAATGGATATGACTTATAATCTTTACAAAGGTCTTGATGTAATTGACACAGGAAAACAAATTCAAGTACCAGTTGGACGTCAAGTTTTATCTAGAATGTTCAATGTTTTAGGTAAAGTAATAGATGAAAAACCAGCTCCTAAATTTGATCAATTAAGAGAAATTCACGCTCCAGCTCCTAGTTATGTTGACCAAAAAGCTTCATCAGAAATTCTAGTTACTGGAATCAAAGTCATTGACCTTCTAATTCCTTTTGTTAAAGGAGGAAAAATTGGACTTTTTGGTGGTGCCGGAGTTGGAAAAACTGTTTTGGTTCAAGAATTAATTAACAACGTCGCAACCCAACACGGAGGGCTTTCAGTTTTTGCCGGAGTTGGTGAAAGATCTCGTGAAGGAAACGATCTTTACTACGAAATGAAAGCAGCTGGAGTGCTAGATAAAACAGCGCTTGTTTTTGGACAAATGAACGAACCTCCAGGAGCACGTATGAGAGTTGCTCTTTCAGCGCTTACAATGGCGGAATACTTTAGAGATCAAGAAAACCAAGATGTTCTTCTTTTTATAGACAATATCTTTAGATTTACACAAGCTGGTTCCGAAGTTTCTACATTATTAGGAAGAATTCCTTCAACTGTAGGTTATCAACCAACTTTAGCTACTGAAATGGGACAACTACAAGAAAGAATTACTTCAACAAAACACGGTTCTATTACTTCAGTACAAGCCGTTTATGTTCCAGCCGATGATTTAACCGATCCAGCGCCTGCAACAACCTTTTCTCACTTAGATGCTAAAACGGTTTTAGATAGAAATATTGCTTCTTTAGGTATTTATCCTGCAGTTGACCCGTTAGCTTCAGGTTCAAGAATTTTAGATCCTTTAATTGTTGGACAAGAGCATTATAATGTAGCGCGTCAAGTAATTCAAACCTTACAAAGATTTAAAGAATTACAAGATATTATTGCAATCTTAGGAGTAGATGAATTATCTGAAGAAGATAAAAAAGTTGTTGCCAGAGCAAGAAGAATCAGAAACTTCTTATCACAACCATTTTTCGTGGCTGAAAAATTTTCTGGAATTCAAGGAAAATTCTTGAAATTAGAAGACACCATTAGAAGTTTTGCTGAACTTTTATCAGGTAAATATGATGAAATTCCGGAAGAAGCCTTTTTATATATTGGAACAATTGAAGAAGCTGTAGAAAAGGCTAAAAAGCTTTAAAAATGAAGCAAACTCATTTAAAAATAATCACACCTTCAGGAATTTTTTTAGAAACTGATACAGATTTAGTGACATTAAGAACAACAGAAGGATATAAAGGTTGTCAACACGGACAAACACCATTTGTTGCTTCATTAGTTGCAGATAAATTATTTGTTGGCTCAGACAAATCAGCTGATCAAAAAGTTTTTGATATTTATAATGGAATAGTTTATGTTGAACTTGATAACACTACTATTTTTACAGATAAAATAACAGAAGTCAACACAAAATTCCGTTATTCTGATTTAAAATCAACACCTAAATCATAAAATTTATAGATATTAAAAGAACTTTTTGTTTAGAAGCTCTTTTAATATTTTTTTATTTTAGTATAATTTTATATCTAAACTAGATAAAACTACAAAAACTTTATAACTAAATAAACACTGAAAAAAAGAAGAAAAAAGAAGAAAAAAGAAGAAAAAAGAAGCAAAAATCATTTTTTAAAAACATAGGAATAACTAATCACAAATGAAAAAACCAATTATTATTGCATTATCTTTAGTATCAGCTGTTACAATAACTTCAGTATCGCTTGGAGCATATTTTGGTGTGCAAAAAAATAAATCTTTTGCATCACCTGTAATTAAATTTAGTTATGACAATGATGGAGTTCCACTAGCACAACTAAAATTAGCTAAAAAAAGCACAGATGTTAATTACATAGTTATTTTCAAAAATAATAAAGGTAAACTAATAAGAAAGTTTGTTGGTGCTCATAATAACATTTTATCAATCAGAAACACTTCACCTGATTCTAGATTAGTGGAAATTCAAGATATTAGTAAAAAAACTATTTGAAAATCTCCAGAAAAAGAAGGAATTGATTTAAGTCTTGGTCAAATTGACATTAAAAATAAAGCCATTTTACTTAATCCAAATATTTCTAAAAATGCTTCTGTAAACTTTAGTTTGTTAAACACTGAAGGTAAAGAAATTGTTATAAATAAAAAGGCTAATAAAGAAGCAAAAATCGATTTAACTGATAATGAATTATTTAGTTTATTAAATCTTACTCTTAATAAAATTACTACTAAAAACAACAATGAAACTGAAAAAATTAAGTTAGTAATTTCAGATATTGAAGGTATTGATGTTAAAAAACCAGAAAAATTTATAACTTCACAGACAATTTCTTCAGCAACAATTAATTTAGATTTTGTTTCTGATGTTTTAAGTTTAGATCCAACACAAGAGATTCAAGCTAAATTTAAACAAGTAGATTCTCCTCCTGATAATCCAACTTATTTTTCAGCTTCTTCAGAAATAGAATATAAAGATGTAAATACTTATGGTCTTCATTTTGTAGCAAAAAATTTACAAGAAGCTACAAAATACGAACTAGTTAGTTTATCGTTTGCAGAAAATCCATACAAAAATTTTGATCTTTTAGCCAACAAACCCTTTTGAAGTGTGCCTTCAAATTCTGATTTTTATTTTCAAACAGCCACTAAAGATATTAATTTAGAATTAACTGGATTAAAACAGTTAAAAGATAATAATTCAAAATATAGATTAGACCTTACTTTTACTTCATTACCAAGCTCTTTTTATAACAAAAAAATACAAGTTGAATATACATATGACAATGATAAAGTACTAAAATCACAACCACAAACTTTATCAAATACTGTTTCAAGATATGAATTCAACTTTGACAATTTAAAGAAAAACACAAAGTATACATTATCTAGAATTTTCGTTTTTGATAAATCAGAAAACGACTTAATTTCAAACATTGATTTAGCTAAAAATGATATTTCAGATTCATTTAACTTTACTGAAAATATTTCTGATTTTGAAGTAGTACAAACTAAGTTAAATTCAGTAAAAATTAAATTAAATATTGATGATGACTATAAAGATGTTTCTACAAATTCACCGCTTATTATTTCCTACAAAAAAACAAATGATTCAAATGCAAAAGTAGAAACTGTTTCTACTCAAATCCAAACTAATTCTTCTCAGCAAAGATTTGTTGAAGTCGAAATTCCTAAACTAGAATTAAACACTAATTACGAAATCGTGAAAGTAGAAAGAAATGTTGAAGTTGCTTCAGACAATAAAGATAATTTAAAAACTTTTGAAAGTTTAATTTATTATGATAAAGAAAAAAATTCTGAAATGAAATTGAACTTTGAAATTAAATTTAAAATACTTTCAGCATCTACATTAGATGAAAAAACAGGAAAATTTGCTTTAACTACAGAAAATAATTTAGATAGTTTCAACAATTTAGATTTTAGTTTAAATTATTTATTTACAAAGGAAAATGAAGCAAAATCAACTGAAAAAGTTGTTGATAATAGTACAAATAACGATGATAAAATAATGTATGAACAAAGTTCAAAAACATTAAATCTATTTGTTCCTTTTTTATCAGAACAAACAGGAAAATATGAACTTAAATCATTAGATATTTTTGTAAAAAACAACAAAGATAAAGAAAAACAAAGCATTTTAGTTTCAAATTTACAGACTTTAAATATTAAATCTAAACAAGACTTAATTAAATCTGTTGAAGAAAATTTAAATAAAATAAACAAAAATTATCTTCCTTCAATGGTAACTAAAGAAAAACTAGAAGCAAATCTTACTGAAAACGATAAAAAATTCATCAATTCATCTTTAAGTATTACTTCCAGATCTATAGATGATAAAAAAGGAGAATTACCTGTTTCTTTCCAATTTTCTTATTTTGGGTCTACCACTTCACAATCTTATACAATTAAAGACTTTAATAAATTAGTAGAAATAAAAGACTCTAAAGATAAATTTGATGCAAAAGCGTCTTCATCAGTAGAATTTTTTGATCCTGGATTTGCTTTAGTAGATAATGATAGCTATTACAGCTACTGATATGCAGATAAAACAACTGATCAAAAAGACATTACTTATACAATAACTCCAAAAGATGATAAAAACACTTTAATTAAAGAGTTCTGATTATCTGCTAGAAAAGACAAGGATTATACTGCTCAAAACCATTTAACTTCATATTTTAGTGTCAAAATAACTTATACAGATGACAAAAATCAAGAAGTAACTAAAGACTTAAATGTAAATAGTCCAACAGAATTTACTGCTACAACTAAAACTTCAATAACAACTCAACAACGTCAAAGAAAACCAGAACAACAAATCACAACAACAAGTACTTACTACAAGTGATCTTTCGCTCTAGATAAATTAACACAAATTAAAAAAATAGAAATTACCTTTAAAAAAGAATTCCAACCTAAATATGTTTCTATTTTTAAAATAAGATTCATTCAACCTGAAAAAGACTTGCCACAAAATTAGTAAAATTTCTTTATTTTTTCATAATTTTTTCTTTATTTATATTAAAATTTGCAAAAATTTTATAAAATTATGTTATATAACATTTAATTTTTCTTTTACAGAGAGGCACTAAAAATTGAAAAAAAAACTGGTTATAAAAATTATTTTAGGTATAACAATAGCTTCTGCGATTGTTGTTGCAGTTCTTGGAGGAACAGGAGCTTGATACGGTTATAAAACAGCGGTAGAGAAAAAAGCTACCTTAGAAATTCAGTCATTTACCTATGATAAACAAGGTAATCAGGCTGTAATTTTTAACATACCTAAAGTAATGAAATCTTCAAAAAAATATACAGCAATTTTTGAAGTAGATAAAAACCAAACAATTGAAGAAGTTAGCTTAGTTCCAACAAATAATCAATTAATACTTTCCAAAGATACTAAGTATTCTAAGTTAAGAGAAATTATAAATGACAAAAACAGAGTTGTTTGGACTGATAAAGCCAAGACAATAGTTTTTAGTGTTCCTAAATATGATGAAGATCAACATATTATTAGTCTAGATCCTGCCTTTTCTGCACATAAAAGTATTGAAGTAGAACTTGACGATGGAAAAGGAAAAAGTAAAAAAATTAATTTAAGAACTGACAGTAAAGGACAAGCTAAAATAGAAGTTTCTGACCTTGATGATTTTAAATTGATTAAATCTATTTCACAAAAAACACAAAATAATGAACTCTTGCCAATCAATATTGATAACCTTGAAATTCAAGACAAAAACAAATTAACCAGCTCACTAACACCAATAGTTGAACATTCAGATCCAGATGTGCAAATTAAGATTAATAAAATTTCTTTGGATTTAAACAAAAAACCTGTTAGATTAGTTTTAATTTCTGATGATCAAAAACCTTTTATTTCAGAAGTACAACAACTAGATGTGCTTAAAAAAATTTTTACATTTAGTTTTAAAGATTTGCCAGATAATCATAAGTATAGAATTTCTAAAATTATAATTGATGGTGATGATATCGAAAGAGCAAAATCAGTTGTAAATTTAGCAATTCCAAAAAACAAATATATTTTTGAAATTAACGAATCCTTAAACAAAAACACGTCAAATACTTCAGAAAAAGAAGATAATTTAGAAGTCAATAACGACGCCAAATTAGTAAGTTTAAGTACTAGTGATGTAGTTTATTTAGGTGATATAGCAAGTACCCCGATTACTTCAGATACTTTTGATATTGTTTTAAATATTACAAACAAAGAAAACTTATTAGGAAAAATAGCTAAATTGGTTTTAGTATCTAACAATAAAGAAGAAATTACTGCAACAACAAAAATAACATCAGAAAATTTAAGATTTCACTTTGCAGATTTAATTACTAACAGACAATATAGTTTTAGTTCTTTTAATGTTTTTGATCAAAATCAAACACCAGTTTTAGATGATCTTTACAAAGTTCATTATTCACTTAGAAAAATTAGACCAAAAGTTTTATCTTCTGGCGTAGAAATTTTATTTGACGATTCAGTTGCTAAAGGTATTACAGCCAATAGTGCAATTTTAAACTTTGAACTTTTTACCAAAGATCAGAGTTTATCAAATGGTCAAGAAATTAGTTTAGAACTTAGTTATTATGATAAAGATCAAGAGTTCAAAAAGAACAAATATTTTACAAAAATAGAAGAAAAAGAAGGAAAATTTGAAGCAACTTTTGACTTTAATGACTTACTAAACTATACAAAATATACAATTGATAATATAGCATTTACAAAGATTCCACCTCAAACTATAGATAAAAAAAATACTCAAGTTTTCTTCAATAGAAACAACAATGACATTAAGTTTTTCACAACTAAAGAAGGAAACTTAGATATTAAGTACTCCTCACAAAAACTATTTGATCAGAATAATAAAATTTATTACAAAGTTAATGTTCAACTACCATATGTTTCTAAAAATATGGAAAATAAATCTTTACAAGTTTGATATAAAAATGATAAAGATGTTTATTTAAAAACACAAGAGCTAAAAATTATTGAAGGAATTACTTCATATTCTTTTGATATTAAAAATATTGATGCAAATCAACAATATGATTTAGAACAAATTGCAATTATTGATCCAAAAGACAATTCCATTTATAAAAGTGTAGAATCAGCTCCGTCTACAGTTAACGATAGTTTATCAACATATAAAGAATTTACTAACTTTAAAATTAATTCAGTTTCTCTAACAGAAATTAAAGCACAAATGGAACTCTTAGACGATTATAATGTTTTTGAAGTTGATGAAAAATTCAAAATTTATTACAAACCTGCTTCAGCTAAAAACAACAACAATTCACTATTAACTTCCATTGCAACACTAACCAATAACGGATCAGATAACAAAAAAATACTTGATTTTTCTTTACAAAATCTAAAAGTTAACAAAAATTACAAGATTGCAAAAATTACAAGATTACTTTCAAAATCTTTGAATAATCAATCAACAACCCCAATAAAATCTCAATTGCAATTAGCTCAAACTGATCGAATAGTTGAAGAAGATGTTGACTTCCAACAAGAAACATTATCTTCTAACTTTGCTATTAAATTCGAAGTCAAAGAAGCAACTCAATTAATACCTGCAACAGCCGAATTTAAAATGACTACTAAAAACAATTTAACAATTTTTGATGTTAATAAAGTCAGATTTATTTATACTTCAGATGCAGGTGAAACTAAAGTAGCAAATGGAAAAAATAACAATAGCATAACTTATGATCCAAAAACTTCTAAATTTCAATCAACCATCAAGTCATTATCTGATAAAGGTGGAAGATATACTTTGAAGTTTGTGGAATATGAAGACAACAATCTTGTTTCCAGAGTTAATGTAAATCCTTCAGTTTCTTCATTTTATGTATATACCTTTAAATATTTAACTGCAAGAATTAACTCCAATTTAAATAAAATTAACAAGGTATATACTGCTAGATTAGCAAACAAAAAACGTTTTGAAAATATTTTACCTACAGAAGATAAAAAACTCATTAAAGATAGTCTAAGAGTCGTTCCAGATTCAATAAATCAAGAAAAAGGAACTCTGCAATTAGAATACACCATCACTTATTGAGGTCAACAACAAAAACACACTTTAGAAATTACTGGTTTAAATAAAGTAATTTTAGATACAGCTTTAGATGATAATTGAGTGGCAAAAGCAACAGATACTTCAGAATATCTTTGAAAACCATATTCTCCTTTTTATACAATAGCACAAGCAACTTATAATAAATCTAAAGATTATTGATATTCAGATAAAAAACCATGAAATATAGAATTTGAACTGCAAGCTCAAAGACAAGCTGTTTTTGTAAAAGATTTTGCTTTTTCAGCATTTAATAATCCAGATTATACAAACGTAAATAATTTAACTAAATATTTTAAAGTTGAAATAATTTATTACAAAAATGGAACAGAACGAGCAGAGCAATTAGAAGTTCAACAACCTGAAAATCACAAAGATCAAAAAAATAATTACTGGGTATGAAAATTTAGTTTTGTTGAAGGAATAAACATTAAAAAAATTAGAATTACATTCTTAAAAGACTTGCAACCAAAATGAGTCTCCTTATATAGATTTTATATTAATTCAGCTTATTTCAGAATCCCACCTGAATGAATACTAGATGATGGGTCTAAAGCTAACTTTGTTAGAGGGAAAAATGTAGGCTGAAAAGAAGGAGAAGTAAATAATGTGCCTACAAATTCAGGACTTTTATCTAAACCTGAAAAATGAGATATTCAGCCTTCATCAGGAATTCAAAAATTAAACTAATTTTTCTTCATTTTTAAAGCAAATAATGCAAAAAAGTTGCTGTTTCGACAAGCAAGAATATCTCTTTGAAGTCAAGGAATCTAAGTTTTTTGTTTATAGTTTTTATGTTGAAAATGAAGAACAAATTGCTTTATATTTATCTCTTATCAAACAAAAAGAAAATAAAGCAAAACATATAGTTTATGCCTATAGATTATTAAATAATCAAACGAAATTTTTTGAATCAACAGAACCTAAATCTAGTTCAGGAAAAAAGATTCGTGATGTAATTTTTACACACAATTTGTTTAATATTTTGATAATAATTGCAAGATATAAATCTAATGCACAATTAGGTCTTAATTTACTAACGCGCTCTTATTATAATGCTGCTAGTTTAGTGGTTACTAACAAAAATATTTGCGATTTAAAACTAGAAAATATATATATTTTAGAATTTGACTTAATTAATTTAAACAAGTATTTAGAAACTTTAAAATATCACAAAGAAAATATATATAACAAAGAAATCTTAGAAAAAACAGCTAAATTAGTTGTAAGTTTAAATAATTCATATGATTACTTCAAAAATAAAGCCAAAGTCATATTTTATAAATCAAATATATTAAGATTAAAAATAGATAAATAATAAATTAAGTAATTAAATTTACTATAATATAATGAAAAATATAGTAAAATTTTATTACTTTAATGGCACCATAGCCAAATGGTAAGGCATAGGTCTGCAACACCTTGATTACCGGTTCGAGTCCGGTTGGTGCCTCCATGCGCTTGTAGCTCAATTGGATAGAGTGTTTGGTTACGGCCCAAGAGGTTGAGGGTTCGAGTCCTTCCAGGCGCGCCATATAATTTAAGATTACCAATAATTGAAGTTATTAAAAAAAGAGCATTTTTGCTCTTTTTTATTTTACATATTATTTAATAGCTTCTTTGAATTTCGCAAGTCTATCTTTTACAACGTCTAAATATGTTTGCGCCCTTACAGAATCAAATTTATCTTTTTCTAAAATTTCTTTAATTTTAGGCAATAAAGTGTCTAAAGCACTTTTAATTAGTGGATCAGTTCCTTCTTTTAATTTTTCATTTTTAATGTATTCATATTCAGTATTAATTGTATTATATCTATTTTGCGCTTCTTCTTTTTTTGGGTCAGTAACTTGAACACCTGGTTGTTGTTGAGTATCAGATCCACCTTTAACTATTGGTGCTTCTTTTTTTGTCTCTCCACAAGATACCAAAGCTACTAAAGGAACAAACGCAATTGTGCTAATGAATAATTGTTTAAATATTGTTTTATTTTTTAACATATTTTTCCTTTTTTAAAATACAAAAATGTATAGTTGAATCTATACAAGGAAGAATTTTATACAAATATCCTTTTTTTTTTTTTTTTTGATACATTTTTTGCAAAAAAACTTTAAAAATCCTTCATTTTTGAAGGATTGTTATTACTTTAAAAGAAACAATTTATAATAGACAACTTAATATACATTCAAATAATAAGCCACAAATGAATATATGCTTATATTATTTACTTTTTAATAAATATTGTTTTTATTAAATAACATTTAAAGACAAAACGCACTTTTTGTACAAGAAATACTAAAAATTTTTATAATTATGTAAAATAACATTATTATGGATTTTCAATCACTGATTTTTTTAAAAACCAAAGCACTTAGAAATACCCTTAGATTTTACTGAATCTGTCTAATTTTATTTATAATTCTTTTTATTTTATTTTTTACAATTGCATTACCAGTTGTACAAAAATATGTTAATAGTTTTTTATTATTAACTAATGACTCGACTTCATATGATTCACCTTATCTATTTGAACCTGCATTTATAGGTTTTTTAGTATTTGCCATTTTAATCGGTTTTGCAGGATCTATTACTGTCATTGTTCTAACAGTCAGAACAATTTCTTTAAAAAATCTTATATACCCAGCAGTTATGAATTCACAAAATTCTAGCTCATCTTTTATTATGTATGATGCATATAAAAAATTAAATTTTGCTTCCAAAATGTTTATATTTATGTGAATTCCTTTAGTTGGGGCTATTTTGACACTTTTTGGTATTTTGGTTTTAGTTTCTTTATTTAAAGTGGCTTCTGCTACAAAAACTTTATTAATGATACAATTTTCATCTCAACAAAACAATTACCAACAAAATTACTACAACTCTCAATATGAAGATGATTACCAAGATAATAACTATTCTCAAAATAATAGCTACCAACACAATGCCGGATATCCACAAAACAACAGAGTACCTGCTAATAAAAAAAATTCTAAAAAAAGAAACAACAGATATTAATATGTAAATAAAAAAATGCTTGAAAAATGAGCAGATCCTCTTTTCTTAGAAAAATAGAAAAGGAGATTTTTTATGAAATAATCATTAGAATTTAAATTAGAATGTGTAAAAAAATATAAAAAGGAATTGAAATTAAAAAGCCCGATTTTGCAAATACAAGTTAAAAAATTTTTTTAAATCAAGTAAATTATTTATAACAAATTAGGAGTTGAAGGACTTAAGAAAAAACCACGAAATAAAAAGTGAACTATAGATCAAAGATTAAACATAGTTAAAAGATTTTTAGCTAGTGAACCAATTGTTAAAATTTCACTTGAAAATAATCTTAATCCAAGTCAAATATCTTTTTGAACCAAAAAATATTTAGAATCAGGGATTAGTGGCTTAGAATTAAACAAAGGAAGACCAATAATGAAATCTAAGATTAATAATAATAAATCTACAAAAATATCAAACAATTCCGATAGTCAAGATCAATCAAATTCTTCATTATCTGTATATGAAGAACTGAAACTTCTTAGAGAAGAACTCAAGCATTTTAAAAAAAGAGAAAAAAACTTTGAAAAAGAAATTAAACTTTTAAAAAAGGAAAATGAAGCACTAAAAAAGTGAAAAGCCTTGGTAGAGATCTTTGACTCAAATCAACCAAGGCAAGAAAAAATAAAAAACATTTATAATATAGTAAAAGCTGACAAAAACCTTCGCTTAACTCAAGTATTAAAAGAGTTTTCTATTCCTATATCTACTTTTTATTATGAACTCAAAAAAGAAGATTTTGACAAGAAAAATGAAGAAATTATAAGCCAAATGAAGCTTATTTTTAAAGAAAATAAAGCAAGATATGGAAAAAGAAGAATAAAAGCTGAACTTAATAATAGAGGCTATAAAATTGGAATTAAAAAAGTTCGCAGATTAATGGCAAAATTCAATCTCAAAGCAATTTGTTCTGAAGAAAATACAAATCTTACAAAGGAAGTGTTGGCAAAATTGTAGACAATATTTTAAATAGAAATTTTGTCGCAACTCAACCAAATCAAAAATGAACTACAGACATAACAGAATTTAGCGGACCATTTGGAAAAGCATATTTATCACCAATTTTAGATATGTTTAAAGGTGAAGTTATTGCTTGAGATTTGTCTACAAGCGCTAACAACCAACAAATTAGAAAAATGCTTCAAAAAGCATTTTCAAAACACAAAAATCTTGAAGGTTTAATTTTTCACAGTGATCAAGGTTGACAGTATCAACATAGACAATTCTCAGAAAAATTAAAACAAAAAGGAATAATTCAGTCCATGTCCCGAAAAGGAAATTGTTTAGATAATAGCGTTATTGAATCGTTTTTTGGAACATTAAAAAGAGAATGTTTTTATGGTCGCGAAAAAGAATTTTTAACTTTTAAACAACTTCACAAAGCAATTGCAAATTATATTTATTATTACAATCACAAACGAATTAAAGACAAAATAAAATGAATGTCTCCTATTAAGTTTAGGGAAACATTCATTTCAAATTATAATTAATTAAAACACTCAAAAATTTTTTGAAGAAAAGGGTACCACCTCACAATTAATGCTTTGTTTTTTTAAATAAATTTACAATTAGTTAGCGATGTTGTATAGAGTTTTTAATGTTATTTTAGTTGCTTCTAGTTGTTGAATTATTGCAGCTCTTTCTTCTTTTGAAAGTGAAGATCATGTAGATCTTTGGCTTTTGATTTGGTTTCTGTATGTTTGTATTTGAGTATTAAGTGCTTGTTTAAGTTGTTCATTACCGCTTTTATCTAATTGAGTTTGAAGTACATTAATAATTTCATCAAATTTAGTTTCTATTTCATCTTTTTGTGAACAAGAAAGTAAAATAAGTGATGGTGTTGCTATTGTTGCAATAGCACCTAAATAAGTAATAATTTTTTTCATAGTTGTCGTATTATATGCTTTTTTTTTTTTTTTTTGATTTTGTAGCAAAAAATCGAAATTTAAATAATTTTTTATTCAAATTATGCAAATTCAAGACATTTTAAAACGATTTGATATAATTAAATACTATGATTTTAGATAATGAAGATAATTTATATCAGACTATTAAGAATATAAGAAAATTCAAGTTAATAAGTATCATTATATTTATTATAGGTTCTATTTTTTTAATTATTTCACGTGCTTCTTCACCTGATAATATAGCTTTAATTATTATTTTAATATTGTTGGTTATAGGCTTTTTAGTAGTTTGAATTTTATTATTAGTAAACATTAAAAACTTGCTTAATTTAATACAAATCTATGTTGTTTCAGGAAACAATGATACAAAGACTTTAATACTTTATGACATACAAAAAGATCTTCGTTTTTCTTATTATAGTTTAATTTGAGGAGTTATTTTTATTTGATCTATTATTGCATTTATATTTGTAATAATTGGTCTTGTAAAACTTTCAAATTCTAAAAAATTAATTCTTTATTATTATCAAAAGCAACAATATGATCAATCAACCGAATAATACAATAATCACACTTTGTTATTCATGCTTTTAAGTAGTTTTGATTTTTAAAATTTAAAAATAATTAATGATTAAAAAAACCAGTTTCTAATTAATTAGAAACTGGTTTTTTTAATGAGTAAAATTTTCTATTTTGCTTCTTTTTTGAAGATATTTTTAAAATCTCAACCTGTTTTTTGTATTTTTGAAAAGAATCAAATACAAAATGCGTGAGTAATAGTTCCCAGTATTAATACCAAGATTCAGAACAAAATTCCTAAACCAATTTGTGCTCCTGCAGATTCAACTAAATTTGTTCTTGCTAAAAAGACAACAAATATTCCACCATGAGGAGCGATGATATTGATTCCTAATAAAGCTGAGGTAATTCCTGTTACAATACCTGCAATTATATTAGAAGGAAAAAGCACTTTTGGTTTGTTGGCTGTATAAGGAATAGCTCCTTCTGATATAAAGGAAAGACCAAAAATTATATTTGAAATTTTTCCAGCATTTATTTGCTCTTCTGTTCATAATTTTTTATTTACAAACATTGAAAGAGATATTCCTAATGGAGGAATCATTCCAGCTAACATAGCAGCTGCCATTGAAATAGAAGAAGCCCCTTTTTGTGAAACTGTAAATGTTGCAAAAATATAAGCTGCTTTGTTTACAGGTCCTCCTAAATCAAATGCCATCATTGCTCCAATTACAAGACCTAGAAGTCATACTAAGTAAGTTTTAGATTCTAGAATTGATAAGAAAATAGTAAGACCAAAATTAACATAAATTAAAATGATATTTAATGCTCAAAATAATAAGGCAATTGTAAAAGTTGCTAATAAAGGAATTAGTAAAATATTTTTAATACCTTGTAAATTTTTTGACAATCCTTTTAAAATGAAGTTATTAAAAACAATAACCATAGTAGCAGCAAAAAATCCACCAAAAATTGCCCCAATGAAGCCAGAACCAGTAGATAAAATACTATCTGGTGTTAATTCATATGAATTTTCTAACGTTGAAGCTAAAAACGAATATGAGCCAGCTAATTGTCCGCTTGCAATTGCTCCAATTACAAAACCCGGAAGTAAGCCTTGTCTTCCTACAAGAGAAAAACTAATAAAAGCAGCTAGAATTGAAACTGCCAAAGACATTCCGATTTTTCCAATACTCAAAATTAAGTTGGAAAATGCATAATTGCTACCAAATGATTTTAAAAACTCAGGGGCATCTAAATTTCTTCCATAAGATGCACCAATGATTAAATCTAAGATAAAAGCAAAAGCAATTATAATTCCACCAAAAACTATAAATGGTAGCATATATGAAATACCTGATAATAAAGATCTATACATTCTTTTATGAAAATCTACAAAAGACATTTGTGCTTCATTTTCTACAGATTTTTCTTTGTTTTCTGAAGCAATTTTTAATTGTTTTCCTTTATTTTCAAGTACTTTTTGAATTTGTTCTTTTGCATTATGAATAGCTTTTTTAGCTGAAATTTCCAATACATTATCAAGATGTACAAATCTAGATTTATCAATTTCTCTATCACTTGCAATAATTAAACCTTTTGCACTTTTAAGTTCGAAATTAGTTAATTTATTTTGAATACCATCAGCACCTTGAGTTTCTACTTTGATGTTTATTCCCAATTCCTTTGCTGCCTCTTCTAAATTAGTTTTTGCTAAATATGTATGAGCAATACCTGTTGGGCAAGAAGTAACAGCAACAATGTCAATTTTTTTGTTCAAATTTTCTTCTTTTTCTTCTTTCTCTTCTTCAGAAAATGAATTAATTAAAGCTAAAAATTCTTCTTGTGATTGTACATTTTCTAACTGAATTAAAAACTCTTGTTGCATATACATTTTAGACAGAGCTTCAATTATTTGAATATGTAATGAAGCTTCTTGTTCATCATTTAAGGCAATAGCAAAAATAAATTTAACAGGTTCTTCATTTTCTTTATTATTTCAACTAATTTCTTTTTTATTTTTAATAAAAACTATTGAATTTTTGACAACATTTTTGTCTCTAATATGAGGCATTGCAATAAAATCACCTAAATAGGTTGAAACTTGCTCTTCTCTTTTAGTAAATTCAGAGAATGTTGTTGAAAAATTTTCAATAAATTTTAAAGATTTTAATTTTTTGCCCAGAAAATAAAGTGCTTCATTTTTGTTCTTTATTTCTTCATTAATAAAAATTAAATCTTTGTTAAAAAAATTTTGAATTTTCATTTTTTCCTTTCTTTTTCAACTAAAAATTATACTTTTTTAATGTTTTATAAATAATAATTTTTTTAATTAATCAAGCCATAAAAAAACGCATAAACTTATATAAAAATAAAAATATAGTAAAATTTTAAAACTATGTATGATCATCTAAAAATAGAACAAAAATGACAAAAATATTGACAAGAAAATAAAGTATTTCAAACCACAGACAAACATAATCAAAAATTTTACGTTCTTGATATGTTTCCATATCCATCAGGAGCAGGTTTGCATATTGGGCATCCCTTAGGTTATACTGCTACTGACATTGTTGCTAGATTTAAAAGATTAAATAGCTTTGATGTTCTTCATCCAATTGGTTGAGATGCTTTTGGTTTACCAGCAGAACAGTATGCATTAAACACAGGAAATCACCCAGCAAAATTTACTCAAGAGAATATTAAAAACTTCAAAAAACAGTTAGTATCTCTTGGTTTTTCTTATGATTGAGATAAAGAAGTAGATACTACCAATCCTTTGTTTTATGAACAAACTCAGAAAATTTTTGCTTTATTATACAAGCATAATTTGGCAGAAATTCGAAATGTGGAAGTAAATTGATGTCCTGAGTTAGCAACAGTTTTAGCCAATGAAGAAGTGCTTGTAAACGAAGAAGGACAATTAGTAAGTGAACGTGGTGGTTTTTTAGTATATCCTAAAAAAATGAAGCAATGAGTTCTTAAAATTACTAAGTATGCAAATAGATTATTAAAAGACTTGGATTTAGTGAATTTTCCTTCTTCTTTAAAGGCTTTACAAGAAAATTGAATAGGAAGATCTTTAGGTTGAAATGTTGAATTCTTAATAGATAATTCAAGTAAAAAAATCAATATTTTCACAACAAGATTAGAAACTATTTTTGGTGCTACATTTTTAGCTATTTCTCCAAATCACTGATTAGCAGAAGAGCTAGCAAAGAAAAATGAAGAAATAAAAGTATTTGTTGAAAATTTTGCAGCTAGAGAAAAACAAAAAAACAATGCAAAAACAGGAATAAACACTAATTTATTCGCAATAAATCCTGTAAACAACAAAAAAATTCCTATTTTTATTTGTGATTATGTAATTGCTAATTATCAAACTGGTGCACTAATGGGTGTGCCAGCTCATGATGAAAGAGATAAAGACTTTGCTTTGTTACATAACATTAATTTTATTGAAGTTATTAATAACAAAGATAAATTAATAAATTCCAATCAATATAATGGTTTAACTATTAAGCAAGCAAGAGCTCATATCCATTTTGACTTGAAAAATGAAGGAAAATCAAGACAAGTTGAAGCTTTTAAAATAAAAGATTGAGTATTTTCTAGACAAAGATATTGAGGAGAACCCTTTCCAATTTACTTTGATGAAGAAGGAAAAATTTATTTAGAAGAAAAATTAGTAGAGCTTCCTTATATGGAAAATATTACTCCTTCAGGTGATGGACAATCTCCTTTAGCAAACAATAAATCTTGAGTTTTCTTTGAAAAAGAAGGCAAAAAATATAGAAGAGAAA